>JBJSYU010000468.1:0-4329 GCA_046089945.1 Candidatus Methylumidiphilus sp. | reverse complement strand
CGCGCCGCCGCAACACTTCCCGCCCGGCGTCGTCCAAGGCGACCAGTTCGATCTTGCTGCCGCCCAAGTCAATGCCAATCCGCATCGACAACCTCGTTCAGCCGGCAAACTTCTGCAACGCGGCAGAAGCCGCGTCCAAATCCTCATGGCAGCGATGCACCCAGTCCTCGCCCCAATAGAAGTTGCAACTGGTCTCGCCGCGCAGCAGATGCCATTGGGCTTCGGTCAGCGCATGCCACAACTCCGGGTCGTGCTGCTCGGTTTCAATCGCCTTGCCGCGCGCCGCGCCGACCAGGGCGCTGATTTCCGCCACCCGCGCCAAGGCGTCACGCTGCGCCTGCGAACCCGTCCATTGCACAAAGCCCCGGCCATGGTGCCAGCCGGTGTTCCAGGCGCCTTCCTTGACGATCACCTCGCCGTAGGCGCCGAACTTGTCCAGATAGGCGTCGATGAACGTCGGCTTAATCGCGCCCTCGCCGCGCGCCTTGTCCATCAGTTCGCGGTAGAAGCACGACCAGAAGTTGCTGCCTTCGGTGGTGTTGCGGAACCAGCCGCCGTTTTCGCCGTCGGTGGCGGTCGCCACCAGTGGCTCGAAGTTGCACCATTTGGTGCGCTCGGCGACTTCATGCTCAAACCAGCCGAACTCCATGCCGGCCTCCTGCGCGTCGGACAGGTCGCGGTCGCGCACGATGACGATGATTTCGGCGTCGCCGTGGCGGGCGATGTGCGGCCGGTAGCGCAGTTCTTCCCAGCGCATCGCCGTGACCGGCTCGACATGCTCACAATCGACCATTACATAGCGGTAGCCTTGGCGAACCAGATGCGGGATCATCTCCATGCTGAAGCCCATTTCCGGTGGCCAGAAGCCGCCGAAGTTCTCGCGCCAGAACAGGTGCTTGGCCTGCGCCTTCCAGCGGCCTAGCTGCTCGTCCCAGTCGCCCTGCGGGATCAGCGGAAACACCGGATGGTAGTAGCCGGTGCCTAAGATGTCGATGATGGCGCGGTTTTGCCAGTGCCACAACAGCGAGCCGACATCCACCATGCCGTAGACGCGCTGCTGGAACGCCGGGTTGGACAGGCTTTCCAGCAACGTCCCCGACAGCGACACATGCACCCGCCCAACGTCCTCGTAACCCCACAGGGAGCGCGCGATCCGGTCATAGGCGAAGAGGATTTCCTTCGCCTCCCACTCGTTCTCGGCAAGCAGGTGTTCCAAATTGCCAGGGGGCTGGTGCAGGTTGAGGATGAGGGCGTGGTGGATGTTGGGCATGGTGCGCTCCTGATTATGAGGATTTAAGTGTACTGTATGCGGAAACGGCAAGGCTGAACAGCCCTTGCCCCGTGAAGGGCTTGTTTAACGCCATGAATCACCCCTGCCGACGCCGCCAAGGGACAAAGAAAAGCAGGCCAAACGCCAGCACGACGGGCAGCAAATTCCGGGTAATCAGCCACTTGGCATTGGGAAGCTGCGACACGAACCCCCAAAACCGCTCGCGTTTGCCGGGGGAATAATCATTCGGCAGAAAACAGGCGCGGTAGGAATACCAGGTGCCGTCAAAAACAAAGCACAGGGCAGTTTCCTTCATGAAGGTTTCGCTGTAGCTAGGATTTATCGAATCATCCCCATAGACCGATGCCAAAACATGCACGGCGGCGGGTATTTTCTTGCCTTCGCCGGGAGTTTTCTCAAACTCAAAGGTATAGTTTTCTCCGGTCTGTTTGACGGAATACGGGTAATTCTGCCCATCCCTAAGATAGGAAAAATCGCCCGTGCCCTCGGCCCAAGCCGGTGGCTGCAAGGCGTAGACGATGATCGGCAAGAGCCAGATGGGCAATGGATGCGGTGTGGGCATGGCGCTGTTCTCTTCTGTGGGTTGTTATTGTTCTGTGGCGCTGGCTTGAATTTTAAGGAGGCTCGATTCAGTCTTTGCCCCCTCCCCCTCGCAGCAAAGCCATTAAGTAGGAGCGGCCTTTAGGCCGCGATTATCGCGGGCTGAAGCCCGCTCCTACACTGAATGTTACGCAGCGTTTTTCTGTGCCTCTGCCGCCCGCCACCTAGCGCAGTCGATCCCGCAAAGTGGACAGTAAGGACTTGGCGGTGCGTTCCACAAAACTGTATCCGTCCAGGTTTTCGATCCGGCTGGCGCGCTTGTCGTCGAGAATCTGCGCGAACTTGGCCGCGTCCAGATCCAAGGTTTTGATGCCCTTGCGGTTGGCGAACACATAACGCGACGGGTCATGCCCGATCCAAGCCAGCCGCAGTGGCACCCAGGCGTTTTGGGTGGAGGCGAATTTCAGCCAGTCGCCGGCCGCGAAGCCGCTCAGGCGGGCGCGGTAGGCGCCTTCCATATCCTCCCGCGTGGTGTCGGCCGCCGGGATGTCGAGGTAGGCGGGCGGCGTCGGCTCGCTGCCGTCACCGGGCAGCAACTTGTCGATCTTGTCCAAGATGCGGTTGACCTCGGCCGGTTCGGAATTGACGCTGGACAGCCCTTCCCGCAAATACACTTTCAGCCCGTTCAAGTTCAGCGGTGTCGGCGGGGTGGCCGGGCCGGGCTTGCCCAGCCATGACAGCAGCAAGTCGATGGAGGCCAATTGCCTGCGCCAGTCGTTGTTGTCGCCGCACCGGCGCAAGTAAGTCAGCACCAGCAATTGCCGCCAGCCGGCGTCTAGCAGGCTGACGACCACCGCCGGCACGGTTTTGCCGCCGATGCGGGCATTAATTTCGCGGTCGGCGCGCAGCCTCGCATGTTCCAGGCGCTGCCCGCCCTCGCAGGAATCGACGACGCGCTCCAGTCGGCTGTGGTAGCCCTTGGCCAAAGGCTGGGTCAGCTTTTCCAGCGCCTCCAACGTTTCCGCGAACACCTGCCGGTTCGTCGCCGCTTCGGCCGCGATGCGGTCGAACAGCGCGTCCAAGGAATGCAGCAATTGCGCATTGTTGATCTCGCCCTGGGCATTGGCCGCCTGGGTCAGATAATCCAGTTGGTTCAGTATCTCGCGCGCCGGATGGCTGGGCGCATAGAGCGCGCCGGGGTCGGCAAAGGCGGCTATCAGCAGCGGGATTTGCATTTTTTTGATATACGGTGCGACGCAGGCCAGCGTCGCCATGTCGGCGAGCATGGAGTCCAGCAGCAAACCGACGATCATCAGGGTCTCCTTGACGGTCGGATGCGACAGGCAATGCTCGTCGCCGGTTTGCGCCAGGATTTGCGCCAAGCCGGATTGCAGCGCGTAGGCGCTGAAATAGGCGTCGGGCTTGCTCGGGCTGGCGGCCTGCAATTTGCCCAAGGCCGCGACGAGGGTGGACGCCTTGAAGTCGGCGGCTGCGCTTAAGTTTTTGTTCGCCTGCGCTTCGGTGTAGCGGATCAGTACCACGAAGGCGGCGAAAGCGTCCGGCGGCGGCGGCGCTTCGCTGGACGGCTTGGCCGCCGGGGGTTTCGTCGGCTGGGGCTTGGCCGGCGCCGGTTCGGGGGCAGGCTCGGCGGCGGGTGGCGCAGGCGGTTTGGCGGGGGGATCGACGACTGTGAGACTGCCAAACACCGCCGGGGCGCGGCTGGCGCGGTTGGCCGTCGGGGCGGTGGACAACGGGCTGGCTTGGTGCGGCGCGTGGGTGAGCGCCCCGTTGGACTTCAAGGCGGTGGTCAGCGCCTGCGCTTCGCCCTTGGGCGCGGCGGCGGCGCCGTCGGACACCGGCCACAGCGTGGTTTCAGCGCCCGCGCCCTTGAGCGGCTTGCTCAGCACCTTGAGGTCGGTGTAGAGCTTGGTCAGGCGCTCGTCGAGCATGACGGCAAACGCCTCGTAGACGCGGTTGCGGCTGTGGTTGTCCAGACCTGTCCCGTGCAAGGCGTAGTGGAACGAGTGGCACAGCACGTTCGGCCCAAACGGGTTGTCGTGGCTGGCGACCTCCTTTTGCACCAAGGTGCTAAAGCGCGTCTCCAACACACCTAAGATGGTTTTGTATTTGTTTTCCAGCCGGATGACTTTGTCGATCAGGTTCATCCAGTCGTCAAACAACTGCCGCTGCGACTGCGATTCCGAGTAGATCGCGCCGGCCTCCGGTTGCAGGCTCAAATCGGGGACGACAAAGCTTTTCGCCTGTTCCAGCGCGTGGGCATAAAAGCGCTCGACGATGGGTCGGCTCTCCTGCGCCGTCAGCACGGTTTGTTGCATGCCATCCGCCGCTTTCTCGGCTTCCCCGCTGAATTCCAGGCCGATTTGCACCGGCAGCTTTTCCAGCAGCGGGTACAGCGCGTTTTCCAGCGCTTGCAGGCAATGCTCGTGGATCTCGGCGTGTTCGGGCGGGATGCTGCCCTCGACGATGGGGTTGGTCAG
>JBJSYU010000467.1:0-8643 GCA_046089945.1 Candidatus Methylumidiphilus sp. | reverse complement strand
ACCGCGCCGACGGCGGCGGCTGAGCCGGCCGCCCCGGCGCCCGGCGCGCCGCCGCAACCTCCGGTACACGCGCCGGTGGCGGCGATTCGCGGCATCAACTTGGCCGGTGTCCGGCTGACCGACGAGCAGCGGACATTTGTTGAGGGCTTGGTGAGCGCCCACGTCGCGCTTTCCGGCGGCTCGAAGGCGCTGACGCAGCAAGACCGCGACGTGCTGGCGGACTGGAAGCACAGCCTGTCCTTCTGGGGCCAGCTGAAGGAAGCGAAATACCCGATTGTCTCGGCCCGCTCGGAGGGGGCGCGCTTCTGGGACATCGACGGCAACGCATACATCGACGTGGCGATGGGCATGGGCGTGCATTTCTTCGGCCACAAGCCGGCCTTCATCCACGCGGCGCTGGCGCGGCAGATGGCGGCGGGCCTGGAGCTTGGCACGCAATGCCCGCTGACCGGCGAAGCCGCCCGCCTGCTGTGCGAGATAACCGGCAACGAGCGCGTCGCCTTCAGCAACACCGGCTCTGAAGTCGTGATGGTCGGGCTGCGGATTGCCCGCGCTGCGACCGGGCGCAACACGGTGGTGATCTTCAAGGAATCCTACCACGGCATCTTCGACGGCGTGCTGGCCACCCTGGAAGGCGGCGCGCGCGTGCCGGTCGGCATCGGCACCACGCCCGGCATGATCGAAGACCTGGTCGTGCTTGAATACGGCGCGGACGCCTCCCTCGACTACATCCAACGGCACGGCCCCGCCCTCGCCGCGGTGCTGGTCGAACCGGTGCAAAGCCGCAACCCCGACCTACAGCCGCAGGGCTTTCTAAAGAAGCTGCGGCGGATCACCCGCGCCAGTGGCACGGCGCTGATCTTCGACGAAATGATTAACGGCTTCCGCATCCTGCCGGGCGGCGCGCAAGCGTGGTTCGGCGTCGACGCCGACATGGCGCTGTACGGCAAGATCGTCGGCGGCGGCATGCCGATTGGCGTCATCGCCGGCAAGGCCAAGTTCCTCGACTACATCGACGGCGGCGCCTGGGACTACGGCGACCGCTCCGGGCCAGGGTCGGCGATGATCTACTTCGGCGGCACCTTCTGCCGCAATCCGGCGACCATGGTCGCCACCCACGCCGCCCTCAGCCACATCAAAGCGATGGGGCCTGCCTTGCAAGAAACCGCGACCGCCCGCACGACGGCGTTCTGCGACCGCCTGAACCTGTGGTTCGAGCGCGAGCGCGTGCCGCTGCGCGCCAAGCACTTCTCGTCGCAGTGGCGGCTGGTGCCGGTCGGCGACAAAGACATGCAGCCCATCGAAATGGAACTGCTCTACCTGCGCATGATGGATCGGGGCGTCTACACCTGGGAGCGGCGCATCTCCTTCTTCTCCACCGCCCACGGCCAGGCCGAGGTCGACGCCGTATTCGAGGCCGTGACCGGCAGCATCCGCGACATCCGCGCCGGCGGCTTCGCCTGGTCGGTGGAGCGCTACCCCAAGCCACAATTCGGCCAGGTGCCGTCGGTGCAGCGGCGGCTGTTTGCCCTCGCCCAGCGCCCCGGCGGCGAACTGCCCTACCACCTGCCGCAGGCGTTTTGGGTGGACGGGCCGCTCGATGCGGACCGCCTCGAAGACGCCTTCCGCGCCATCATCCAGCGGCATATCAGCCTGCGCACCGGCTTCCTCATGCTAGACGGCCAGCTCGTCGCCAAGCGCGTGGCCGAGCCGCGCTTTGCCGTCGAACGCACCGCCGCCGCCGCCGGCGAGATCGACAGCGTGGTCGCCCGCTTCCTGCGCCCGTTCGACCTCAGCCAACCGCCGCTGCTGCGCGTCGCCGTCGCCACACTCGCGCCCGACCGCCACCTGCTGATCGCCGACGCCCACCACATCGTCGTTGACGGCCTGTCGTTCAACATCATCGCCGCCGAACTGATGGCGCTTTACGCGGGGCAGGCGCTGCCACCCGTCGGCTACGACCTGGAACGCTGCCAAACCCTCGCCGAAGCCGCGGCGCAAGGCGAGCGCGGCCAAGCCAACGCCGCATTCTGGCGCGCCGAATTAGCCGGCGAACTGCCCCGGCTCGACCTGCCCGCCGACCGCCCGCGCCCGCCGACGCGCGGCTTCCAAGGCGACACCGTGGCGCTCAGCGTGCCCGTCGAAACAACCCGGCGGCTCAAAGCCCTCGGACGCCCGGCCGGCGCCTCGCTCTACCTCGTGCTGCTCGCCGCCTGGAGCGGCTACCTGCACCGGCTGACCGGGCAAGACGACATCCTCATCGGCGGCGCCGCCTCCGGGCGCGACAACCGCGAACTCGCCGAAGCCGTCGGCATGTTCGTCAACACCGTCGCCTTCCGCACCCGCCCGCAAGCCGGCCTCGCGTTCCGACAGCACCTGGCCGCCGTGCGCCAAACCGCATTGGCCGTCTACGACCACCAAGACTACCCGTTCGAAGCCATCGCCGCGCTGGCCGGGCCGTCCGCGCCCAACCGCAACCCCGTGTTCGACACCATGCTCTCCTACGAGAACGCCAGCGAGCGCGTGTTCAACATCGAAGCGCTGACCTTCACGCAACACGAACTGCGCCTGCCGACCGCCATGTTCGACCTCGGCCTCGACGTGGTCGAAGCGCACGAAACGCTGGCGCTAAGCTTCGGCTTCTCCACCGAACTGTTCGAGCGCCGCAGCGTCGAGCGCTGGGCGCAAGGCTTCGAGCGCTTCCTGCACGGCATCCTCGACGACCCCGACCAGCCCATCGGACGCCTGCCGGTGATGACGGAAGCGGACATCCAGCAGTTGCAAGCCTGGAACCAAACGGCGGCCAGCTACCCGCACGGGCAAACCGTCGTCGATTGGTTTGAGCGGCAGGTGGAACAAACGCCCGACAACACCGCGCTGGTGTTCGAGGGGCAGCGCATGAGCTACGCCGAACTCAACGCGAAAGCCAATCAGCTTGCCCACCACCTGCGCGGACTCAACACGCCGGGCGGCGAGCCTTTACTGGGCGAAAACCCGCTGGTCGCCATCGCCGCCGAACGCTCGTTCGACCTGGTCGTCGGACTGCTCGGCATCCTCAAGGCGGGTGGGGCGTATGTGCCGGTAGACCCCGGTTACCCGCCCGCCCGTATCCGTTACATGCTGGAGGACAGCGCCGCGCCGGTGTTGTTGACGCAAAGCCACTTGACCGAAGGGCTGGCCTTGGGCGAATTAGCGCACCGCTGCCTCGCCCTATGCCTGGATGAATTGGCATTGCCCAGCCAGTCAGCCGAGAACCCGACATCTAGGAGCGGCCCCGAAGATTTGGCTTATGTCATCTATACATCGGGATCGACCGGCAAACCGAAAGGCACGCTATTAACTCACCAAGGCTTGGGCAATTATCTGCACTGGGCAGTGGGCTATTATGCGGTGGCCGCAGGCAATGGCGCGCCCGTGCAATCCTCCATCGCGTTTGACGCCACCATTACCAGCGTGTACTTGCCGCTCATCGCGGGCAAACCCGTCGTGCTTTTGCCGGAACACGAGGAAATCGAAGCGCTGGCCGCAACCCTGAGGCAAGCGCCGCGCTACAGTTTGGTGAAAATCACCCCGGCGCACCTAGAGATGCTCAACCATCAATTAAGCCGCACGGAGTATTCCAGCGCGAGCCGGGCGTTGGTCATCGGCGGCGAAGCGTTGAGCAGCGCGCACATCAAGCCCTGGCTGAGCTACGCACCCGATACCCATTTGATTAACGAATACGGCCCAACGGAAACCGTGGTGGGCTGTTGCATTTATGACGCAAAAGGGCAGACGGCGCGCGACGGCGCCATTCCGATTGGCAAGCCCATCGCCAACACGCGCATTCATATTCTAAGTGGCCAAGGCCAGCCGCAGCCGATTGGCGTGCCGGGCGAACTGTGCATCGCCGGGGCGGGACTAGCGCGTGGCTACCTTAACCGGCCGGAGCTGACCGCTGAGAAATTCGTCGAAACCGAGGTCTTCGGCGCGCCGGAGCGCATTTACCGCACGGGCGATTTGGCTCGCTGGCTACCCGACGGCAACCTCGAATACTTGGGCCGCCTCGACGAACAGGTCAAGTTGCGCGGCTTCCGTATTGAACTGGGTGAGATTGAAGCCGCACTGGCGCAGCACCCGTCCATCCAAGAGGCCGTCGTGTTACTGTACCGAGGCGACAACAATCCCCGCCTAGTAGCCTATCTTGTCGCCAGCGGACAAGCGGTGGACGGATACGCCGACCAGCGGGCGCTGGCCGCCTTCCTCAAATCCCGCCTGCCCGACTACATGGTGCCTTCCGCCTTCGTCGCGCTGGACAGCCTGCCCTTGACGCCGAACGGCAAGGTAGACCGCAAGGCGCTGCCCGCGCCCGGCGAAGATGCGCTGGCAGCGCAGGCCTACGTACCGCCGCTAGGCGTGGTGGAAGAGACGCTGGCGACGATCTGGGCGACGCTTTTAGGCCGCGAGCGCATTGGCCGTTACGACAACTTCTTCGAGTTGGGCGGACACTCGCTGCTGGCGGTGGATCTAATCGAGCGGATGCGGCGGGCAGACTTGTCCGCCGTTGATATACGCGCCCTGTTTGCCGCGCCGACCCTGGCCGGGCTGGCCGCCGCCTGTGGCGGCGGCGGGGCCGAAGTCGAGGTGCCGCCCAACCGCATTCCGCCAGGCTGCACGGCCATCACCCCGGACATGCTGCCGCTGGTCGCGCTCGCCCAGGAAGACATCGACCGCATTGTGCAAAGCGTCCCCGGTGGCGCCGCCAACGTGCAAGACATCTACCCGCTGGCCCCGCTACAGGAAGGCATCCTGTTCCACCACCGCCTGCAAGCGGAAGGCGACGCCTACTTGCTGGCCGCGCTGCTGGCGTTCGACACACGCGCACGCTTGGATGGCTTCTTTGACACGCTGCATTCTGCCATCGCCCGCCATGACGCGCTACGCACCGCCGCCGTCTGGGACGGCCTGCCTGAGCCGGTGCAAGTCGTTTGGCGTGTGGCAACACTCGCGGTGGAGGAAGTTAATCTGGCCGGGGCAGCAGACGCTGTCGCCACGCTGCGCGGACACTTCGACCCACGCCGCCAACGGCTCGATCTCAGCCAAGCACCACTGATGCGCGCCTTTGTCGGCTTCGACGCCGCACAAGACCGCTGGCTACTGCTCTGGGTATTCCATCATTTAACCGGCGACCACACCACGTTGGAGGTGTTGGCCGAAGAATTCCAAACCCGGCAGGCAGGCCGCGCCCTGCCGCCACCCGTGCCTTACCGCAACTACATCGCCCAAGCCAAATTTGGCGTCACAGCGGAAGAACATGAGGCATTTTTCAGCCAGATGCTGGCTGACATCAACGAGCCAACCGCACCCTACGGTCTGGTGGATGTCCAGGGCGGCGGCGCGGACATCGAAGAATACTGGCTGCGTCTCGACGATAGCGTGTCCCAGCGGCTGCGCGGTCAGGCCCAACGCCTCGGCAGCAGCGCCGCCAGCCTGTTCCACCTCGCCTTCGCGCGTGTGCTGTCGGCCTTGACCGGGCGCGAATCGCCGGTGTTCGGCACCGTGCTGTTCGGACGCATGCAGGGTGGGGCAGGGGCCGACCGGGCGTTGGGTCTGTTCATCAACACACTGCCGCTGCGCGTGGATATTACCCGCGACAGCGTCGAAGCGGCGGTGCGGCGGGTCCACCAGACCCTGGCCGGGCTACTCCGCCACGAACACGCCCCCTTAGCGCTGGCACAACGCTTAAGCGGCGTCGCCCCGCCCGCGCCGCTGTTCACCGCCCTGCTCAACTACCGTCACAGCAGCGAGAACCACGCCGCCTGGGAAGGCATTACAGAGTTGGAGGCCAAAGAGCGCACCAACTACCCGCTCGGCGTCAGCGTCGATGACTTAGGCGCAGGCTTCGCGCTGACCGTCCAGGCGGTGCCTTTGATCGGCGCGGCGCGGCTTGCCGCCTACTTCAAGCAAACCCTAGAAAGCCTGGCCGACGCCTTAGAGCAGGCCCCCGCCACCCCCGCCTGCGCCTTGGCCGTGTTGCCTGAAGCCGAGCGCCGCCAAGTGCTGCAAAGCTGGAACGCCGGCGTGGCCTACGACACCCAAAATCTGAGTATTCACGGACTTTTTGAGGCACAAGCCGCGAAAACCCCGAATGCCACGGCGCTGGCCTTTGCGGGTGAAACCCTCAGCTATGCCGAACTCAACGCCCGTGCCAACCAGCTGGCCCGCCATCTGCTTACGCTTAAGGCCGCCGATGGCACGGCACTGTGGGTCGGCAACCCGCTGATCGCCATCGCCGCCGAACGCTCGTTCGACCTAATCGTCGGGCTGCTCGGCATCCTCAAGGCGGGCGGGGCGTATGTGCCTATCGACCCGGCCTATCCGGCCGCCCGCGCCCGACACATGCTAGAAGACAGCGCCGCGCCCGTACTGCTGGCGCAACGCCAGTTGCAGACGGCGCTGGGTCTGGACAACCCGCCCCCCGGTTGCCGCGTGCTATGGCTAGACACACTGGATCTGTCCGGCCGGCCGGACACCAACCCCGCAGCACAGTGTGGCCCGAACGACCTGGCCTATGTCATTTACACCTCAGGCTCGACCGGCAAGCCGAAAGGTTGCCAGATCACCCATTGCAACGTGACCCGCCTGTTTGCGGCCACCGATGCGTACTACCGTTTCAACGCCGAAGACGTTTGGACGCTGTTCCACTCCTCTGCCTTTGACTTCTCCGTGTGGGAAATTTGGGGCGCACTGCTATACGGCGGCAAGCTCGTGGTCGTGCCTTACCTCACCAGCCGCTCCCCGGAAGATTTCTACCAATTGCTCATCAGCCAGAAAGTCACCGTGCTGAACCAAACGCCGTCGGCGTTCAAGCAATTGATCGACGTTGACGCGCAGCCTTGCGATCTAGCCTTGCGTCTGGTCATATTCGGCGGTGAGGCGCTGAACTTTGCGCTGTTGCAGCCCTGGTTCGAGGCCCACGGCGACCAGCACCCGCAACTGGTCAATATGTACGGCATCACCGAAACCACGGTGCATGTCACCTACTATCCCCTGGCCAAGGGACAAAGCCAAGCGGGCAGCGTCATTGGCAAGCCCATCCCCGACCTAGGCGTCTGGATTCTCGACGCCAACCAACAGCCCGTGCCGGTCGGCGTTCCCGGTGAGATCATCGTTGGCGGGGCAGGGGTGGCGCGGGGCTACCTCAACCGCCCCGAACTGACCGCCGAAAGGTTCATCGAACTGCAACTGCTCGGCACCGCCGAGCGCGTTTACCGCAGCGGCGATCTTGCGCGCTGGCTACCGGACGGCAACCTCGAATACCTAGGCCGCATCGACGAGCAGGTCAAGCTGCGCGGCTTTCGCATCGAACTCGGCGAGATCGAAAGCGCCCTGGCCCAGCACGATTCCGTCAGTGCGGCAGTGGTGTCGCTGCGCCAAGCCGACAGCAACACCCAGCTGGTGGCGCATGTGGTGCTAACGGGCAGCAAGACAACTGCGGAAGGCGCGGCCCTAGGCTCAGCCGATCTCCACGCGGCGCTGTCCACTTACCTCAAATCCCGGCTACCCGACTACATGGTGCCTTCCGCCTTCGTCGCGTTGGACAAGCTGCCACTGACCGCCAACGGCAAGGTTGATCGCAAGGCCCTGCCCGCACCTGAATTTGAGTCTACGGCCACCTCCGCCAGCGCGCCGGCCACCCCCACCGAAGACCTGCTGGCGGCGCTATGGGCAGGCGTGCTAAAGCGCGAAGCAATCGGTCGAGAAGACGACTTCTTTGCGCTCGGCGGCCATTCTCTGCTGGCGACGCAACTAGCCGCCCGCATCCGCGAAACCTTCAAAACCGAAGTGCCGATCCGCGCCGTGTTCGAGCATTCCAGGCTTTGCGATCTGGCCGACGCCATCGATGCAGCCGCCGGCGCGGTTCGATTGCCGCCGATTGAAGCCCAGCCAGACGGTAGCCCGCAAGTCCTCTCCTTCGCGCAACAGCGTCTATGGTTTTTAAGCCAGTTGGAAGGTCAAGCGGCGACCTACAATATGCCCGCTGCCCTCCGGCTGTCTGGGCAGTTGGACATCGAGGCCTTACGGCAAAGCCTGCACTGGCTGCTGGAGCGCCACGAAAGCCTGCGCAGCCGCTTCCCGGTCGAGGACGGCCAGGCCAGCCGCTACGTCTTGCCGATGGCAACGTTCTCCGTATTGCAAATCCACGACCTGCGCCAGTTAGCCCCCGAAGCTGCACGGCAGGAAGCGCAGGCACTGGCCCGCGCCCACGCCCTCGCCCCGTTCGACTTGGCGACAGGGCCGTTGCTCAAAGCCGACCTGCTGCGACTGGGCGAGGAAGAGGCGATGCTGCTGCTGAACACGCACCACATCGCCAGCGACGGCTGGTCGGTGGGCGTACTCGTCCGCGACTGGCGACACGCCTACGCCGCCTTTTCCCAAGGCAGGCCACCCAGCCTGCCGCCGCTGGCGATCCAGTACAGCGACTACGCCATCTGGCAAAGGCAATGGCTGCAAGGCGAGACGCTACAGCGCCAACTCGACTACTGGGCTACCAAACTGGCGGGGCTGCCCGAACTGCTAGAGCTACCGACCGACAGGCCGCGGCCACCCCGGCAAAGCTACCGGGGCGCACAACATGCCCACGCACTACCGACCAAACTGAGC
>JBJSYU010000466.1:0-2691 GCA_046089945.1 Candidatus Methylumidiphilus sp. | reverse complement strand
CCCAGCCAGTGGCGGATATCTGCGACCAGCCGCCTGCGCCCCGGCTGTCCGCCGCCAACAGCACGTGGCCCCGGCGCAATTCCACGCCGGCCTGTGCGCCGCCGCCCGCCAAGGTCAGCGATTGCGGCCCGCCGTCGATGTCCACGCGCCCGGGTTCCAGGCCCGGCTGCGCCTCCAGCCGCCACTGGCGGCTGATATTGCCAGTGATTTCATCGTGGACGGTGTAGCCGCCGCCGTCGAAGTCCAGCCACAACCGGCGGCGCAGATCCAGCGTGTCCGGGGCGGCGTCCGGGTCGCCCCGGCGCAGCGTCTTGAACGCCAACGTGCCGCCGGCGCCAAGCCGGTAGGCGGGCAGGCTTTTCCAGCTTTCCGGCATCTCGGTCTGCCGGGGGTCTGCCGCCGGCGCGCCGCTGATTTCGACGGCGCGGGTTTCGCCATCCGCAGCAAACGACCAGATTTCCTCAGTCGGCCAAGGCGCGGCTGGGGCCGTCGGCAGCGTCAAGGCGTCGGTCGGGCCGGGCTGGCGGCTGGTCAGATCGATAGACCAGCGGCCCGGCCGCAGCAGCACGCGCAGCCGCCCGTCGGCTTCCAGCCGCGTCGGCAGCGGGCTGGACAAGGCCAGCGGCACCGCCCCGGCAACAGCGCACCGGCCAGCAACGCCTCGCGCTGCTCGCCGGCCACGTCCAAATCCACATGCGTCGCCACGCGCAGCGGCACGGCATCCTCAATGCGGCGGAACACGCGCAAGGCCAGCGTGTTGGCAACCGCCGCGCTGGCTTTCCCGGCGCCTTGCAGCCACAGCCCGCCGTCGTTGAACACCGGCTCGACCGGCTTGCCGTCCACGCTCAGCGCAATCAGGCCGCTGCTGCTTGGCACCGGCAGGTTTTCCGGCAGGCTGTCCCAGACAAACCGGCCGCTGAGCCGGTGCGCCCCCGGCCCCAGCCAAACGGCTGGGCTGCCGCCGTCCGCCGCCACCACGGCGGGCTTGCCGTCCAATTCCACTTGCTGCGGCCACAGCGCCGCACTGCCGGGCAGCGCCGCCCAGCTTGCGACATCAATCTGCCAGATGGCGGTAAAGCGCCCGCCCTGCGCGTCCAAGCCAAGTTCCAGCTTGGAGGCCCAGGCGCAGCGGCGCTCCTCGGCGTTGCCGTGCAAAAACGCGCAAACCTGATCCTCATGGTCGTGCAAGGCCCAGCCTATCCAAGGTTGCAGCGGCACCGGCACGTCTTGCGGGGCCAGCGGCTTGGCTGCGGACACTAAAGGAAGCAGCCAGAGGAACAGCCAGAAAAGGGCAGGGCGGTGCGTTTTCATGTCGAATCCTTAAAACGGGGGCGGGGAAATCGGGGGCGGGTGCGCCAAGATTAAACCCTGGCGATAGTGGCGGCAAGGCCGTGTGTGCCGTTGCGGCTATACTTGCCAGACGTGGCTTGCGCTCAAAACAGGGGCCAAAAACCAACGCCAACCGCCATGGCGCGACCTCTGTCAACGCTAGACGCCGCCAAAGCATGTTTCTTAATTTCCCGCATTAAATCAAGATGCTTCAGCCCATGCGGCAAGAATCCACGTCATTCCGGCAGGACGCCGGCATCCAAAGCCCACGGAGGGCCAACTGGCCGGCCGCCACGCCGCAAGACGACGCCAGAGCCGTCGATTCCGCTTGGCTGAAGCATCCGATTTCCTGCTGCGCGAGGACGATTGAGGCATGACGGACGCCCCGGCGATTTTGCAGGTTGAAGACTCGGCGGCCGATGCGCTGCTGGTCCAGCGCGAACTGCGCCGACGCTGGCCCGATGCGCGGTTCGGGCGGGTGGACACGGTTTTGGCGTTGCGGCAGGCATTGGCCGACCAACCCTGGGACGCGGTGCTGTCCGACCAGATAATGCCCGGCTTCAGCGCCGAGGCGGCGCTGGCGGAGTTGCGCGCGGCGGAGGTGGACGCGCCGTTCCTGATCGTGTCGGGGGCGATTGCGACCGAGGCGGCGGTGGATTTGATGCGCGCCGGGGCGCACGACTTTGTGCGCAAAGACGACCTGTCGCGCCTGCTGCCGGCCTTGGAGCGGGAATTGGCGCAAGCCGAGGTGCGCCGCCGCGAGCGCTGGGAGCGGCAGGAGCGGCTGGCCTCCGAGGCCCGTTTCCGGCATTTGGTCGAAAACGGCGCCGACGCCATGTTGATCGTCGGCCCGGACGGCCTCGTGCGTTTTGGCAACCGCAGGGCAGGGGGGCTGTTTGGCCTTAAGGCCGGCGAACTGATCGGCATGGCGTTCGATCTGCCGCCGCTGCTGGGCGAGAATATCGAGATGGAAGTCGCCAGCGCCGACGGCCGCGGCGTCTGCGTCGATGTCCGCGTCACCGCCACGCACTGGCAGGGCGAAGACTGCCATCTGGTCAATTTGCACGACTTGACCGTCCGCCGCCGCGCCGAGGCGCAATTGCGCGAGCTGGCTTACCTAGACCCGCTGACCCACCTGCCCAACCGCCGCCTGCTGGTGGACCGCATGCAGCAGGCCTTGGCGCAAAACCGCCGCATCGGCCAGTTGGTCGCAGTGTGCTATCTGGATTTGGACGGCTTCAAGGCGGTCAACGACACCCTAGGCCATGAACTGGGCGACCGCTTGCTGATCGAAGTGGCGCAGCGCATCAGGGGGCTGCTGCGCGCCGAGGACACCCTCGCCCGCATCGGCGGCGACGAGTT
>JBJSYU010000465.1:0-8948 GCA_046089945.1 Candidatus Methylumidiphilus sp. | reverse complement strand
GACCCGGAGCCGGCCCGCGCCTCCCGCCGGCAGCTTGACCGCTCCCGCTGGATGGATGACTTGCCTTGGCGGCATGTCTTCCTTTTTGCAGCGCCTTCAACAACTTAGAAGGCGGCGGGGAGTTTTGTCAGTCAACCAGGGTAAGATGCACTGATGCAAGCATCCATCATATCAATCAAACACTTGGTCAGCGAAGCGCAATGCTGCGAGACCATCCGCCAGCTTCGCTGGCAAGGCGGCGTGGCCTGCCCGCACTGCGACAGCGCGGAAACCATCCGCCTGGGCTTCGACGGGCCGGAACGGCACCTGCGGCGCTACGCATGCAAGTCGTGCGGCAAACGCTTCGACGACCTGACCGGGACGGCGCTGTCCGGGCACCACCAGCCGCTGTCCACCTGGGTGCTGTGCCTGTACTTCATGGGCCTGAACCTGTCCAACACGCAGATCGCGCAGGAGCTGGACTTAAACAAGGACGACGTGCAGGCCATGGCGGAATGCCTGCGCGAAGGGCTGGCCAAAAAAAAGAGCCGGTGACGCTGTCGGGCGTGGTCGAGTGCGACGAGGCCTACGTGGTCGCCGGCCACAAGGGCCAGCCCGACAAAGTGGCCCAGGCCGGGCGCAAGCCGCGCCGCCGACGGCTGAAGGGCGCGCGCGGGCGCGGCACCAAGGCCACCGAAAAGCCGCCCGTCTTTGGCATGGTGCAGCGTTCGGGCGAGGCCGTCGTCCGCCTGCTCGACAATGTGCGGCAGAAAACGATCAAGCCGCTGATTTTGCAAACCATCGCGCCGGGGACGCTGGTGAACACCGACGAGTATTGCATTTACGGCCGGCTGGCCGAGTGGGGCTACGGCCACCAGACGGTCAACCACTCGCAGGGCGAGTTTGCCCGCGACGAGGACGGCGACGGCTTCCACGAGGTGCATGTCAACACGGTGGAGGGCCTGTGGTCGCTGCTGCGCTCTTGGCTGCGGCCCCACCGGGGCATCTCGCAGGACAAGCTGCCGCTGTACCTGGGGTTTTTCGAGTTCGTCCACAACCTCAAAAGGCGCGGCAAACGCCTGCTGCCCTCGCTGCTGGGCGTCTTGCTCAAAAAGACCCCGAAACCCATATAGAGCCCCAGCAATTACCCCTTATACGGCGACCTGTCCCAGCGTTTCATGGGGGTGCTAAACCAATTCAGCCCCAGGCAGGAAGTCTACTCCATCGACGAAAGCTTTCTCGACCTGACCGGCTTTGATTCGGTTGGCCTGACCGAATACGGCCAGCGCATCCGCCAGCGGGTGGCGCAATGGGTCGGCCTGCCGGTGTGCGTGGGCATTGCGCCGACGAAGACCTTGGCGAAGCTGGCTAACCATGTCGCCAAAAAGCGGCCGCAATATGATGGCGTGTTTGATTTTTCCCGGTTAAGCGTCGAAGAGCAAGGCGAATTGCTGGCCGGCATCGACGCCGCCGAAGTCTGGGGCATAGGCCACCGTCTGGCGGAACGGCTGGCGCAACGCGGCATTGTGATGGTGAAGGATCTGCGGGATGCCGACCCGAAGACATTGCGGCGGGAATTCAGCGTCGTGGTGGAGCGCACCGTGTTGGAATTGCGCGGCGTGTCCTGTTTGAGCCTGGAAGAGGTCGCGTCGCCGAAGAAGGAAATCATCGCCTCGCGCTCGTTCGGCCAGTGGGTCACCGACCTGGGCGAGTTGAGGCAAGCCGTGGCGAGCTACACCGCCCGCGCCGCCGAAAAACTGCGGCGGCAGCACAGCGTGGCCAGCGCCCTGCAAGTGTTCCTGCAAACCAACCCGCACAAGGCAGGCGAGCCGCAATACCACCCCGGCATCGTGGTGCCGCTGGTCGAACCGACCGACGACACCCGCTGGTTGGCAAGCCAGGCCGTGCGGGGCTTGCAGAAAATCTACAGGCCCGGCTACCGCTACCAGAAGGCCGGGGTGATGCTGATGGGATTGGCCGATCCCCAAACCGCCCAGTTTGATTTGTTCAGCCGGTCTTCGGAACGTGCGGCCGGCCCATCGAAACACCTGATGGAAACGCTCGACCAGATCAACGCCAAGATGGGCCGGGGAACGCTGCGGCTGGCGGCGGAAGGACTCAACCAAAACTGGCGGCCCCGCGCAAACTACCCCTCGCCACACTACACCACGCGCTGGGCCGAGTTGCCTGTCGCCTACGCAAAATGAAGGGGTTTGATGTTTTGTAAATTATTGTGGGAAATTCAAAGATTCCGCTGACCTGTGCGCGGCTACCGAGTAAATGATGCGTTGAGTCGCGTTTTTCAGGCTGCCCTAGACCCTTGGACGGCATTCCTGGCTGTGTCGGACATTACAGTGCCGCGAACGCCCAAGGCTTCATCCGCCCCATCACGTCGCTCAGCGTGTCGTGCGAGGGGATGCCGTAGGGCTAGATAGCGCGATTGCCCTGGATCGGTTTGCCGCTTCCTGGCTTTTGGATGCCAGTTAACCGCTCACAGCACCCGGCCCGCCGCCTACGCGGCCAGCTTCAACAGATCGACCAGGTCGAGCACACGGGCGAGATAGTGGTCCCTGACCCGGTAGCGGGACTTGCCTTGGCCAACCCACTCTTCGCCCAGCGCCTGGACGAAGCGCTCCAGCCGCCTGCGGTGGAAGCCGGTCTTCGCCAGCAAGGGATCGACCACCACCAGCGACAAGGCGGCGAGGACGCCGGTCGCGGCCATCAACGCAGCGGTCGAGGCGGCGACCAGGCCCAGCGACGCGCTCGCCGGGAACACGCCGTAATACCAAGCGCCCAGCGTGGGGCCCAGCCAGAAATTGGCGACCACCACCTGCTGCGCGACCGCCGCCGCCAGTGCGCCGCCCGCCGACAGGGCACCCGGCGTCGCGGTGTTGGAGACGGCGTAGCCTGCGGCCAGGTTGATGAGGTTGCCGGCCAGTTCGGAGACCGCCAGCTTGGTCTTGCCGTATTCGGCCAGATTCGACGCCAAGGCGTCGCGGAACTGCGGGGTTTGCGCCTCACGGCCGATGGCGGCCAGATAACCGGCGCAGCGGGCCGACAGTTCCGCGTCGTCAAGGATGGCTTCCAGCAAGGCGTCTTTGGACGACATCCGCGTCCCGTCCGCGCAGGGCAGTTCGAGCAATTCAGTCTGGATCAGCCAGTTGATCTCCTTTTGGTATTCGGTCTGCAAACCCAACGGGACTTTGCCCAGCATCCGGCCAAGCCGCTTCGCGCCGAGTTTTTCCAAGCCGGCGGCGGAGGTTTGGGCCAGGAAGGCGGGTAGGCTCCAGAGCAGGTTGATCGGGATTTTGTAGGCGTCCCTGCCCAGGGTTTTGCGGTGCAGCGCGAACGCGCCCCGGAAGGAAAAATGGCGCTAGGCGAATGCGGGGATTTTCGCCCGGCGGCTGGCAATATAGGCGGCGATGCCCCGCCCCACCGCCTGCTCGACCTGGCGGCGTTCGTCGTCGTTCAAGTGGTTCGCGTCAGCCATGTCATTCGGCCCGCATGCCGCCGGTTGCCCGGCGGAACGGCCCGGCCTGCCGGGCGGCGACGGGCGTCGCCGGGTCGGCGAAATCGAGCAAGGGCAAGGCGACGGGCGGGCTGTGCATGAAGGGTGATCCTGGTTTGGGCGATGCTTTCGCGGCGTGGCCGAAGCAGCATCATGCGAAAAGACAAAAGATGCGCCCTATTTTGAACGTCGCCTGCGGCATGCGTGAACGCTGCCTTAGCCCGGCCCCGTTGCCGCTTTGGAACGGGCCAGGCCAAACCGCGACGAGTGTTCCACGGGTAAACCATCGGGCGCAATCATGCTGGAAAAAATCATCGCGGGCAGGCAGACTGGACGGGTGGCCGCCCTGCTGGCAAATTTCATCGCGGGCCGGAGCGTCCGTGTGCTCAACGTGGCCGGGCCGTGCGCCAGCCGCAGGCCTACGGGCCATGCTGACGCTGCATCTCAACCGTGCGAACCGGGAGCTGGGCAACCATTGGCGTAGCGTAGAAAGAGAAGCGGCTTAACCGGGATATTGCAAGGGGCGCATCACTTTGAATCAAACCCCTTCACGACCACTGACGCCGGGATCAAACTCAAGCGGCTGTACCCATCAATTCAGCCCGGTTAGGGCACTAGAGGTATTGTTCCACTACCCTGCCCTGCTTATGCATGATTTTCGGTATATCCATGGCCGGATCGGCGTCAAATCTGCCCAGGCGACAGCGAACGCGGCGATGTTCAGATCCATTGGCGGGGCGGGCACCCAGTTTGGGCTGGCAACGGCGGCATTGAGTGGCTGGAGCAAAAGTCCGAGTGGGTGGGCCTGTACGCAGTGGGCAGGGTCGAATCCGTCCACATCATTAGCGGCAAGGCCTCGACCGAGCGCCGCTCACCTGTGCTCGTTCGACAGCCTGGAGCCTTTTGCCGAGGTCGCGGGGCCATCGAGAACGGGCAGCACTAGGTGCTGGACGTGCAGTTCGGCGATGACACCAACCGGGCGAGATAAGGCCGCTCGACCGAGAACCTGACGCTGACCAGACGCATGGCGCTCAACGTCACCCGCCACAACGACCACTTCCAATGACAGCCTGCACCGCGATCAGCGCCGACTACCGTTCGAGCCTGATCTTCAGCTAGTCCGTGACATAACGCGATTGCGCTGGGTGTGACCGCCACGTCTTGCGCCGAACGCTCCGGCTTGGGAAACAAAGCCGAGCTGCTTGCGGAGATGGCGTGATTTTTCCCCGCACCCCACAACAGCGGGTTCCGGACGATTCCCGGTTAGAAAATTGCGCCCCAAGTTTCAGCGCTGAAACTTGAGGACAGCCCCATCTGTTTTTATAAAAAAATTACAAATTTTTTATAAATGTTTATAATTGTTTAGCCAAAATCAGAATTACATTCATGAAGCAGACGCAGCAAAATTAAAAAAAGCCAATCCATTTTCGGCAATGACGGGGTTTCCACGCTCCCCACTAGCCGCAACGGCTGAGGCAACCGGGCAGGGCGGTGGCCTACATCTACCGGGAGATGATTTCTGACTCGTATGGCCCCGTCAAAGTGTTGGCTAGCCGCAAGTTTCAGCGCTGAAACTTTAGAGTCTCGCATCATGATAAAAACGGCATCCACGATTAAAACACCGAAGCCTTAAAAATAAGGATAACAACATGTCAGCATACATTTGCACGGTTTACAATCAAAAGGGCGGATCAGGAAAGACCACCACATCGATCAATCTTGCGGGCACACTGGGTTTGCGCGGCAATAAAGTGTTGATTGTCGATATGGACGAACAAGGAACTACAACTCGCTGGATAGCCCAATCCACGGACCCTAGAAATTTTCTGGGAACGCCGACCAACCTCGCAAAAATGGGAGGAAACTTTACCCAGGCGCTCAGAAACCAGATTGAGCTATATGACTACATCATCATTGACTGCCCGCCAGCAATCAACTCACCAATACCATCAGCTGCGCTGATGATTTCAGATCTTGCGATTCTTCCCGTAGTGCCGTCACCTGCCGACCTGTGGGCAGTCATCGCAGCGAAAGAATTAGCCAAAAGCGTCCAATTTAGGAACCCCGCCCTCAAAGCCAGGGTATTGCTGAACATGTTTCAGCGCCAGACTTCCCTGGGACGCGAGTCTATGGCCGTGCTGGAAGAGGACAATGAAATACCCCTGTTCGCAACAGTTTTTGGATTGAGGGCCGCCTATCGCGAAAGCCAACTTGTTGGCTCCACCGTCCACAAGATACCGAGAAGCAAGGAGGCTGTCAGTGAAGTCGATGGGCTGGCGACAGAGGTCATGCAAATACAGCAAGGGGCTTCAAAATGACCGCCAAGCCAGATCGCAAATCAATGCTTAAAAGCTCGATGGCAAACGAGGCCGCAGCCGTCGCCGCGCGCTTCGACTTGGCCGAAGAAGTCATGCAAGGACGCAACGAAGGTTTGCTTAGCTCTTCGCAGACCGTCCCGACGGACATTGACGCAGGCTTGCCGCCAGTAGGGTCAACAGTGGGGCAAAGCCCGAAAACCCTGCCCGGCGGGACGGATGAAGTAGTGCGCATAAATCTAGAAAATCTCCAGGACAACCCATTCAACGCCAGGCAAATTTACAAGCATGAGCTAGTAAAGGAACGGGCTGCATCCATAGTAAAAAACGGGCAGTTGACAGCCGCGACTGTGGCGACCGATCCAGACAGGCCGGGATTTTACTTTTTGATCGACGGACATTATAGGAAGCGCGCCCTTAAATTTATTGGGCGCGACGAAATGGATTGCGTAATCAGGACTGTTGAAACGAAAACCGATCTATACCGGCTGAGTTTCGTTTTAAACGAGGAGCGCTCCGGGCAAACGGCCCTGGACAATGCGCTCGCTTGGAAAAAAATGCTGGATCAGGGAACTGTGAGAATCGAAGAAGACATCTGCGAACTAACATCAATGTCAAAGGCCAACGTCAACAAGACGCTTGCCCTGGCGAAATTGCCGTTGCGAGTCATCGACCGGATAAGTGAAGCCCCCGAGAAATTCGGCGTCGCGTTAGGATACGAGACTGTTCAGTTTTTCAAGCAGAGCGGTGAGGAGGCTACACTGGATCTGATCACGCGGATATTAGAGGAGGACATGAGTAGCAGGGACGTAGAGAAGCTGAGAAAAAGCCTAGAAATGAAACCACCTAGGAAACCGCGCGAAATTTCAAGGCAGTATAAAATACAACGCGACGGCCAAGAAGTCGGGTATATCAAAGACTGGGATTCTGGAAAGATTACAATTGAGATAAACGCCTTGGCAGCGGAAGAACGAACCGAACTCGTCAATCAATTGGCATCCAGGTTTAAGATCGAGCAAAAGGCTTAAATCTCGACTTTGGCCTTTTCAGTAGGGCTGTTTTGGCTGGTCTGCCTAAGATAGCCTTGCGCCTGGTCGGCGAGGGCGCGATGCCGGTGCCGCAGTCCTTCTGGCACAGGAAAAAGGACGCGACCTTTTCGGATGTCTTGATGTTCGCGCGCCGCGCCATCTGGGCGGACAAGTATTTCGTCAAATCCAAAACCGGTAACAACCGGTTGGAATTATCCTGCCGGGGCTTGGACGACTTGCTGGATCAACTCGCGGCGGTGGTGGCTTGAAAAGACCAAAGTCGAGATAGGTGAGCTATATACTTGTGTGCTCTCATTTTCTCAATCTCTCAAAAAGAAGATACATCATGGCAAAACAAAACTTGCAACAACTTCTTAATGAAGCCAAATCGCCCATAGCGACCAAAGACATAGTGGCGGCTCATGATGAAGAATCCAACCTCCAAAAACCCATCGCCGACAAGCAGAACGAGGTCAAAACATCAGCCTTTCAGGCCAAGACAGGAAAAAACGTCAAGCCATGCTTGGCCAAAGCCCTTGCAGATTACTTCCGCAAGTATAACTTTCCAGTGACTGTACTGATGAACTAGGATAGAGCGGGGAGATCATGACGACCAAACCTCCGACTAAACAAGAAAAGCCGTTTTCCCCTCCCGAAAGCGAGGATTTTCATGGCTTACAGCTTGATTTATTTCGCGCATTTCTTTGCAACGGCCCAACCGAGCGCGAGCGTCTTTCAAACACCTTTGATCTTTGGGACAGCGTACCTCGCTATTCAGTATCGCGTCAGGCAATGGACAAAGAACGAAAGGTGCGAGGCTTTCTCGATTTAATGGAAATCAACTTTCACTATCGAGGAACAACCTTGCAGGCTGTCATTCAACCTGCCCGTGTTCGCGAAAAAAAAACCGGTGTAACCAAGGATTATTACCCAAGCGCTAACGAAGAACTTATCGAAGATGCCTTGCGGAAAATTGCCGCCGAGCAAAATAATGGCTATTTCGATAAAAACAACTACCGTAGCGGTGTTGTATTCACGCTGTACCAGCTACGTGATGAATTGAAAAAGCGTGGACACACCCGTTCTTATCAACAAATTGCTTTAAGTCTTAACATCTTAGCGCGTAGCACGATTGAGATTCGCACCCTAGACGGTAAAAACGGCGAAGGATTCACCGTAAACCCTTATTTTACAGGCCTATCGGCAGTATCGAGAACCAAGCTTATCGACGATCCAGACGCTAAATGGATAGTCCAATTCCATCCCTTGGTTACTCAAGCGATAGATGCTTTGACTTATCGGCAATACAACTACGCGCAGATGATGAGCCACAGCACCCAACTTGCTCGCTGGCTACATAAGCAATTGTCCCTAAAGTTTACCTTTGCCAGCCTCATGACCTCGTTTGATATACGCTACAGCACCATCAAACGCGATAGCGCCCTACTAGAAGGTTACAGTCGTTCGACTGCCGCCATAGAAGCACTGGATGGTGCTTTTGCTGAACTCAAGGCAGGTGGCGTACTGATGATGTTCAAAAAAAGCCTTATCACCGGATTACGCGGTAAGATCGAGGATGTTCTTTACACCCTCACGGCTTCGCGTGACTTTATAGGTCAGATGAAAGCAGCTAACAAACGCGAATCACTAGCCAAGGAAAAGGCTAAAGGCTCTGTAGAGAGCTTATCCGACCCCAAAAAACGGTAGCTATAGGTGGAGGGTTAGGGACTGTCCGCCAGATCCGCCCCACGAAAATGTTGTCCAACGCCCGCCCGCACCCGTCCAACCTGACCTCGACGCCCCACACCTGCAGGGGTCGGGTGAAACGCGGGATGGTGAATTGCTCGCCACAGGTCGGGTGTTGAATATCTCGCAGCACCGCACGTCCAGCAGCTTGCCCAAAGCTGTCAGCCAGCGCTTGGTGGCATTGATCTCGCAGACCTGCGCACGGTGAACTCAGAGGCCAAGTTACTGATGCTAACCTGAGTTCGGGATAAGAAAGTTCGGGGCGGACGCCTGCCTTTTCGCGTAAGATTTTGTTTCCACAAACAAATCAACACTTGAACAGGAGGCGTCCATGGACAACTTGACCGAACTTTTTTGCCTGGTTGACGATTT
>JBJSYU010000464.1:0-3145 GCA_046089945.1 Candidatus Methylumidiphilus sp. | reverse complement strand
GTAGCGCGTGGGCAGACGATAACGCCACCCACCTTACTCAGCCAAAAATTTGCGATAATCGATTGAGACTTTTACACCGGCGAACCGCCCGCCCATGCGCACCAATACGTGGGTTGTTTTATCAAACGTTAGCCGCACCACACTCAAGGCGCGGTTTTCAAACCCTGGCTCTATATCGTGCGTATCTAACAGAAAATGATAGATATAAGCCTCTTGCCCGCCTTCCTGCTCGATGTCCAGCGGCGCACCGAGTTGCTCCACAACAGTCGCTTTGTCCGGCAATTTCGCAGCAATTTTAATAATCGCACTGGCGTTAGCCTTTAGCTGGCCCTTTTCGGTATTAATTTCACCCCCCGACAAAGAACGCAATGAAGCCTCTAAAAACTTAGGCGGGGCAATGTGCAGAAAAAGCGGGGAAAACGTCCATTGCGCAATGCGATCTTCCACATTGAAATCCAGATCGAAGAAAAAGCTCAGACCTGGTTTAATAAGTTTGTTCTGCGCATCCACTTTGCGAAAGATATACCGCCATCGAGTGCCATTGCCAAGCGGCGTTGAACTACTGGGTTGCAATTTAGACAATGCTACTAAATCACTGCTGTACAGGATGGGGTCGTTAAAAATAACAGCAAATATCTCTTTGTCTTCAATGGCAAAATGCCGGTCGAACTCCGCCAGTTGCAAATAGGTTTGGTACGCCCTAATCCAGTGCATACAGGCTGTCAAGCTGATGAGCAGAACAGCCAACAACACAAAACGAGAATAACGGGCAACAAGCCAACAACCATTCATAAAAATCTGCTTGATCGTTGATAGTTACCACGCTCCAGCGTCCCGAAACATGACGCTGGAGCATGGAAACGATCAAACCCCGAAAACACCAAGTCGCTCGTGGCGCGGGTTTGGATCGATAGGCATGGATTTAGGCGGGCAATATTTTGAGTTGGAAGTGCATGCCGTCCGGTTTATTCCAACGTCCACCCCAGTCAAAACCAGCATCTTCAAAACATGCGACAAAATCGGCGGACAGAATAGGCTTGTGGCCAAATTGGTTGCTTGCTGCATTGACATCAACCGCAACGCCCCAGCTATGCAGTGAAGACGATGTTCCTCCGCGTTTTTTTCGGATGTTAAAGCAGCCGTCCCATGATTCTAGCTGGTCAATCAGACCGCGAGATATGATATTGTTGAAGGCTTGTTCGAGAGGCCCGACCAAGTCTTTGTTGCAATAAAGGCGTTTAGGGATTTTGCCTTTTTCAATGGTTGCCGGAACATCCCACACTATCATGTTATTTTCGTGTGAAGGATCGCCGTATTTTTTCAAGCATTGTGCAGATGTAAGCATATGTTTCTCCCGTGTGGTAACAATTGACTGCCTAACGAAAAAGTTCAGCCGACGCGCCCCTCACGGAAGCCGAAAGGAAAACCGCCGCCGAACACAAAACAGAACCTGAAAGAACCAAAGGGGGCGCAGTCGGCTGGATCGCCAAGCTTAGGCTCTTGAATCGGTGCGCACGATAAAGCCGTGCGCACCCTACGCAACTTCGATTGCCGGCCAAAGCGCCGGGGTAAAAGCCAGTATCCCGTAGGGTGCGCATCGCGCACCGTTCACGCCCCCCCCGACAATTTCAATGGATTTGGAAAAATCGACAGCGCCGCCACAAAATCCAAATCCATTGTGGTACTAAGCATCCGTTAAGCGATGCGCGACGCGCACCCTTATATGGCTTTGCGTCTGGATTTACGGCTTCCGAGAACCCCTAAACTGGCTAGAGCGCTACCAAATAGCCATGTCGTTGCTGGCAGCGGAACAGCGGCTACGTCACCTGTGCGTACGGCCCAAGCATTAAACTCGGTGCCTTCCCCTCCCAGACCTTCATAGCCATTGCCAAAAATGAATGTCATGGCAGTGGACGACGTAGAATATTCCGTGGCCGACCAATACACATAAGTTTGCATATTGACGAATTTAGCCAATTCCAAAGCGTTGCCAGTCGTGGCGGTATTGTGTGCTATGACACCGAGATCGTGATAAAACAAATACCCCAGCTCGCTGCCGATGCAGTTGTAATTAAACTCATCGCAACTGGCATCAGGGGTGCCAGTCGTCGGCAAGCGCCAGTCGCTGTAACCGCCATAGACTAAATTGTCTGCCCAAGCCATGGCGGTGCTCCAATCCATCAAACCGTCGGCGTCATAGCCGGAGGTTTTGGCATAGTTGCCATCCTGTAGCCAAGTGATATTCAGATCACTGTCATACACCATCCCACCGGGCCGGGAAAAGAGGTTGGCGGAAGCGCTGGCAGCAAAGCTCATTAAGATTACCAGTACAGCAGCGCAATGATACTTTTTTAAACTCATGATTAACTCCTCTTTAATATCTTGATAGTGAATGGTATTGCGCGGGTATTGGTAGCCTAAGGCTTACATCCAGCAAGTTCCTGCATAAACTTGCTGTTTTTGCCTAACGCCTGCGTTGACCGCCCCGCGCCACCCCACGAAACTTGAAAACATCTAGGATTCTACCCGGCTGAAGGGGTATAGAATGTGCCGATGAAGGAGGCGCATCAATCGAGTAACGCGAATGATGCGCTTCGTTCCTCAGCGCATCCTATGGCCCTGGGAAAACAGTTATGGGAGGTTCCGCGTGGGCAAACGGTAAAGCCGTTTGCCCACCCTACCGGGCTGCCCACCGTTTCGGTTTTCAGAAGAGTATTTTGGAGTAGCGCGTGGGCAGACGATAGGGCCGTCTGACCACCCTGCCGGGCTTTGTTATTTTCTGTATCCTGAGCATTTACAGCGACCGGCAAGTCCGCCACAAGATCCACAGTATTTCTCATTCGTGTTGTATGCTAAAGCCAGACCGACATTTTGAACATATCCAGAGGTTAAGTGAAATCCGCACATGCGGCAATAATTGTGCCCTTGTTTTTTGTATTTTTCGCAGTAGCTGCATTTGCGTTGTGAATTTGTCATGGTCGTATATATCGTGGTTGGATTAAATTTCGGGCATTGCAATAACAGTACATCTTAGTTAAATTAAAACTCCCGCTTTTAGGCGGGAGCCTCGCATAGCCTTTTAAGGCAATACGGCCAAGTTAGTAAGCCCTCTCGGGATGGCTGGTTGACTGACAAAACTCCCCGC
>JBJSYU010000463.1:0-3046 GCA_046089945.1 Candidatus Methylumidiphilus sp. | reverse complement strand
CGGTGGACATGCCGCCGCCCAAGCTGGGCCTGGCCAACGCCACCTTGGGGCTGGCTGCGCTTGGCGAGTTCGCCGTGCCGGTGGTGCTGCCGGTGTGCGTCGGCTTGCTGGTTGTCAATAACCTCGGCACGATCCGCGACGCCGGCAAGGAGTTGAGCCAAGGCAAGCTTGGCTTGCCGGTGTTGTACACGGCGCTGCTCGGCTGCTCCATCACCACCGGCCAGATCGTCGCGCATGCCTTGATGGAATGGTCGTTCCGCTATTGGGAGCGCCGCGCCAGCGCCACGCTGGCCGAAGAATGCAAAACCCTGCTGGAGCAAACCCTGCCGATTCCGGTCGATGCCCGGCTGGTGCGCTCCGAGCAAGTCGATGCCCAGGTGCCTAGCGCCTCCTTGCAGCCCGGCCAGCGCATCCGCATCGACAGCCCCGCCGCGATTCCAGTGGACGGGCGGGTGATCGGCGGCGTCGCGCTGGTGGAGCAAGCCAGCGCGCGCGGCATCCGGCAAGCGGTGCGCAAAGCCCATGGCGATGAGGTGCTGGCCGGCAGCACGGTGCTGCACGGCAATCTGGAAGTGGAAGTCTGGCGCGTCGGGTCTGAGACCCAAGCCGCGCAGATTGCCCACAGCGTCATCGGCAGCGTCCGCGAACTGGCCGTCAACCCGGCGCTGCGCCGCAGCGCCGAGGCCATGGCCGAACGCGCCGTCAAGCCGACCTTGGCCGTCGCCGGCGTGGGCTGGGCGGTCGGCGGCTTGTTCACGGTCGGCGCGGTGCTGCATCAAGATTACATCTCCGGGCCGAAGCTGGCGATTCCGCTGGAAACCCTGCGCGATATCGGCGCGGCCTTGCGCGGCGGCGTCGTGGTGCGCCGGGGCGACGCCTTGCAACGGCTGGCGGAAACCCGCTTTGTCGTGCTGGACGACCATCCGGCATGGACGGCGGCGGGGCTGGAACTGCACAGCCTGCATTCGCGGCTGGCCGCGTCGGAGACCGACAAGCTGCTCTGCCATATCGCCGGGGCTGGTCTGTACTTGGGCGACGGGCGGGCGCAAGCCTTGGCCGAAGCCTGCCGGGCGCGCGGGCTGGTCGTCCGCCAGCCGCCGCTGCTGACGCTGGCTGCGGATCGTGTCGCCGTCCGCCATGGCGAACACACGCTGATCTTGCGCAATGCCGCCGACGACGGCGAAACCGCCGGCCCGCTGCGGGTGGAGATGGACGGCGAGGAAATCGCCCACCTGGCCTTCCGCGCCAGCGCCGTGCCGCAGGTTGCCGGCGCGGTGCGCCAATTGCGCGGGCGCGGGGCGCAGGTGTTCGTGCTGTCCAGCCGACCGGCCGCCGAGGCTTCGGAACTGGCGCAGCGTTTAGGCGCCAATTTGCACGGCGGCGATTTCTCCGCCGACGAAAAGCTGCGCTTCCTGCAAGGGCTGAGGCGGCGCGGCGTGTTGGCGGCGTATGTCGGCAACGGCCAGATTGCCCCGGAATTGGCCGAGGCGGCGCATGTCACCGTGTCGCTGGGCGGGGCTTCGGGCTTGGCCGAGGACGGCGTGGCCGATTTAGTGGTGTTGGGCGATTCTTTGGACGCTTATGCGGAGACGGTCGATTTGGCCTTGGCCAACCGCGAGCGCATCCGCGCAAGCTGCCGGCTGGCCTTGGCGCCCAACCTGCTGTGCATCGCTGGCGGCTACGGCGGGCTGTTGAACGGCATCACTTCAGGGTTGATTGCCAATGTCGGCGTCAACCGGGTTTATCAACAGGCGGCGCGGTCGGCGCGTGACGGCCAGCGTCTGCCAAGTCAGAAGAGGACACTCGTATGACTGCCGCTAAGCCGCCGTTAGAAGGCGAATTCATTAGCCGGGCTGATGCGCAAGACATACCGCCGGATGCCGCCGACGCAAAGCGCGATGAGGACGAGGAAGTCGTCGAGCGCGTGGAGCATTTGAACAAAAGCGTGGGCTGGGTGCTGATATCGGCCGGCATTGTCGGCTTGATCGTGCCGGGTGTGCTGGGCACGCCGTTTCTGATTATGGGCGGGCTGGCGCTGTGGCCGGGCAATCGCAAGAAGGTGGAGCGCTGGCGGCAAGGCCATTCGCCGAAAGCTTTCCACGGCGCGATGAAGCAGATCAACCGCTTTTTGGATGATCTGGAAAAGCGCTATCCGCGCATCGACAAGCGTCCACCGCAATGACTGACCCTAAAAATCTGCCTACGCCCGCAACGGCGGCGCTTAACCCGCTGACCGAGTATGAGCAGGCACAAGTCGCCGCGATAGCCGCGTGGAAAGGCCAGAGCATCGGCGCCGCCAAGCGCATGATCCGCGCCGTCGCCAGCCCCATCGGCCATCTGGTCAACAAGGTTTTGCCCAAGGCGGCGGTCACGGCGGTGATGGATCGCGTCAACGACATGGCCGGGCAACTCGCCAAGGACGACCCGATTTTCAAAGACGCTTGGGTCAAGGAGCAAGGCGTCGCCACGCTGGACGACATCGCCGCCCGCCCGCTGGAATTTGCCGACACGCTGGCCGACCGGGTGATTGCCGACGCCGGCACGATAGCCTTAGGCATGGGCGCGGCCACCGGCACCGGCGGGCCGATAGCGGCGGCGGCGGGGATGCCGGTGCTGCTGGCCGGGGCGTTGCGGGTGATTCATCGTGTTTCGCAAGCCTATGGCTACGCGGTCGATGACCCTGGCGATAAGGAGCTGATGCTGCACATCTTGGCCTTGTCCACGGCGTCCGACCCGGAAGATCGGGCGCTGGCGATGGCGAATTACCAGCGCCAGATCGAAACCACTTTTCTGCACCAAGCGGTCGAGGGTTCCGCGCAAAACGCCTTGCAGCGGGCGGTGCTGGGGGTAGAACTGGGCAGTTTGATCCCCGGCTTCGGCATCGCCCTCAGCGCCTATCTGGGCCGGGAATTCGTCAACCGCGCCGGGCTGGCGGCGAAGCGGGTGTTTCAAGAGCATTGGCTGCGGCAGCGCGGCAAAGTGGGCTGGATTGCCCCGGCCGGCGCGGCGAATGGCGGCGGCGCTGTTTGACCGGCTGTTATGGCGC
>JBJSYU010000462.1:0-7350 GCA_046089945.1 Candidatus Methylumidiphilus sp. | reverse complement strand
GCCGTCGGCAATGCCGACCCGGTCATCGCGCCGGGCCTGTGGGCGGGCTTCGCCACCGAGCGCACTGGCGGCGCCGCGTCGCTGGTGGGCAGCTACGGCACGGTGGCGGAGCGGCTGGCGAAATACGCCGAAGCAGGCGTGTCCAGCTTCATCCTGGCCGCGATCCCGCATTTCGAAGAAGCCTACCGCATCGGCGAGCAAGTGCTGCCGGTGGTGCGTTCGCGCATCGCCACCCGTTTAGCCAAAGCCGCTTAAACGCGGCCCGCATTAGGAGATAAACCCATGACCATCGACATTTTTTGGCGCATTCCCACCCACGGCGAACCCAGTTCGCACCGCAGCCGCAAGCCTTGGCGCGGCGACTGGTTCCCCGGCAACGACAACCTCAGCAAGCCGGGCCTCAGCGGCGGCGAAGACGGTTCAACCTACATCGACTATCTGGCCGAGATTGCCCGCGCGGCGGAAATTTCAGGCTTCCAAGGCGGGCTGATTCCGTCCTTCCCCAGCACCGACGAGCCTTGGGTGATTTCGGCGTTTTTGGCGCGGGAGACCAAGACTTTCCGCTTCATGATCCCGTTTCAGCCGGGCTTTTTGAATCCGGTCGTCGCCGCCCGGCAGACCGCCAGCCTGCAACGGGCCACCGGCGGGCGGGCGTTGTACAACATCATCACCGGCGGCGGCGGGCCGCAGCAGTTGTGGTGGGGCGATTCCGTGCCGCACGACGACCGCTACACCCGCACCACCGAGTTCCTCGACATCGTGCGCGGCGTCTGGCGCGGCGGGCCGTTCTCGTACCAGGGCAAGTTCTACCAAGTCGAAGACGCCGGCCTGCCCGACCCGCTGTCGGCAGAGGAATTCCCGGAAATTTACTTCTCCGGTTCATCCGATGCGGCCTTGGCCTCGGCCTCCAAGCATGCCGATTTTTACCTGTCTTGGCTGGAGCCGTTCGACGCGCTGCGCGACAAGTTCAACCGCGTCAAGGAACGCACCGACCAGTTGGGCCGCAAGATCAAGACCGCCGTGCGCGTGGACATCTTGGCCCGGCCCACCGAGGAAGAGGCGTGGGAGGAAATCCGCAAAGGCTTTGAGAATGTCGCCCCGGAAGCCTTGGCCCGCTTCCAAGGCACCGGCGAGCGCAGCGAGTCGGTCGGCGCCGCCCGCCAGCGCGACTTTAGGCCGACGACGATCAACAGCTACAAGGATTTGATCACCGCGCCGAACATCTTCTCAGGCTTCAGCCTGCTGCGCGGCGGGCAGACCCAGGGCATCGTCGGCAGCTACGCGCAAGTGGCCGAGCGGCTGGACGATCTGGTGCGCCTAGGCGCGGATGCGTTCATCCTCGCCAGCACCCCGCATTTGGAAGAAGCCTACCGCGTCGGCGAAGAAGTGCTGCCCTTGGTGCGCGGCCGGCCTTCGGGTTCGGCGGTGCTGCGGGCGGTGGGTTAAGGGATTTGTTTTTCGGGTAGCCACGCGGTACTGCCATTAAGTGTAGGAGCGGGCTTTAGCCCGCGATAATCTGTCATTAAGCGATAATCGCGGCCTAAAGGCCGCTCCTACTTTGATGCGGCGCCTGGCAACAAACCATCCAACTTTAATTAAGGCAAACAGCATGTCCGTACCTGTCACCAATCTCCCCGTGTTATCCGCAGAAACCCGCGCCTTCGTCGAACAAACCGTCGAAGAAGCCAAATTAGCGTTCCGCGTGTTCCGCGAAACCGGCACCACCACCGCGCAAGGGACGGTGGGTTTTGTCCAGCGCGTCCCCGGCGAAGACAAACTTATCAGCGTCAATTATCCAGGGCCGTTTAACCCCGACAAAGAAATCACCGCGACTGTGATCGGCTTTGACGGCACGGTGTATCAGGGCAAAAGCGGCCCCGGCGGCGGGCGCTACTTGAAACTGTTCCAGCAACACGCCGATGTGACGACGATTTCGCATGTGCATAGTCCGCACTTGGGTGCTTGGGCGCAGACCCACCGCACCTTGCCGTTGCGCTATGTGCCGGTGATCCGCTTCAAGCTGTTCAAGGAATTGCCGGTCTACATCGACCGCCGCCAGCAGGAAGTCGATTTCATCCTTGACCGCATTGCGGAAAACCCGCACACCCAAGCGATTTTGGAAGCCAATGGCGGTTCCACCGTCTGGGGCAAAAAGGGTTTGCGCGAACTGGCCGAATATATTTTGATTTTGGAAGAAGGCGCGCGCTTGCAGATTTTGGCCGAATCCATCGGCGGCTCCCGCGATTTGGGGCCGGGGGTTTGGAGGCAGCAATGGAAAATGGGCGGCTTGTATGAACAAGCCTTGGAACTGGGCTTGCTTCCGCCGACGGACAGGTAATCTCGGTAGGGTGGGCAAACGGCTCTTTCGTTTGCCCACATGGAAACAGCAGAATCGGTGGGCAGACGATAAAGCCGTCTGCCCACCCTACAAACTGCCGCCGACTGACAAATAATCGCTCAACCCGTGGCACGGCTAAATCCGGGGTGGTCAAAACGACCGCTTCCCCGGATTTTACCGTGCGCCACGATTTGCCGAGAAACCCTTTTTACAAGAGAAGAGAAAACCTATGGCCCACAGCATCGAAACCTTTGCCCAGCAAGTCCATGCTATTCTGTCCACCGACCCCGGCCCCGCCGGGCGCGAGCAAGTCCGCGTGTTGCTCGAAGATATCGTCAAAGACCAAGCCTTCGCCGCAGAACATTTAGGCGACGAGCAGCCGCAGCGCCGGGTGCTGTACGAAGACGCCGAACTCGGTTTTGCCATCTTAGGCCATGTGTTCAAGGAAGCGCGGCGGACGCAGCCGCACGACCACGGCAGTTCCTGGGCGATTTACGGCCAGGTCGCCGGCGAAACCACGATGGACGGCTGGGAGATTGTCGAAGCGCCGACGGCGGAGGCGGCGGGCAAAGTAAGGCTGCGCGATTCGCGGGTGCTGGCCCCCGGCGAGGTGCGCGTCTACAACGAAGGCGAAATCCACTCCCCCCGCCGCGACGGCCCGGCCAAGCTGATCCGCATCGAAGGCAATCCCAACCAGACCGGGCCGCGCCATGCGTGGGTGGCCTCATCTTAGCCCTCTCCCCACGGGGCGAGTGGACTTAAAATCAGAGAGTCCCCAAACATGGCCGAACCCTCCGCCGCTAAGCTCGACCTCGACCTCGACTTGGGCAAGCTCAATCTAAAAGCCATGCCCCGTGTGCTGGCCCGCCTGACCCGTTTGAGCTTCCGTTATCCCTGGCAATGGTCGCTGGCCTTGGCTTGCGCCCTAGGCTCGGCGATATTCAACTTAATCACGCCGCGCCTGTTGGGCACGGCGGTGGATCAAGCCCATCATTTGTTGATCGACGGCCACACCCACGCCGAACAAACCCGCGCCGCCTTTCTGCAACTGTCGCCGGAGCTGTTCGGGCAGGCCACGCAACACGCTTATGCGCTCATCATCGACGGCCACGCCCACAGCGCCAGCCCGCGCGCCGCGCTGTTGGCGACGGCCTTGATGATTGTCGCCGCCTGCGCGTTGCGCGGGACGTTGACCGGCTTGCAAGGCTATTTTGGCGAAGTCGTCGCGCAACAAGTCGGCTACGACTTGCGGCTGGCGTTTTTTGAAAAACTCCAGCGCTTAAGCTTCGGCTTCCACGATGTCAACCATTCCGGCGATTTGATCGCCCGTGGCATGTTGGATTTGGAGGGCGTCCGCGCTTTTCTGGAATCGGGCCTGTTGCGGGCCGTCGTGTTGCTGCTGCTGGTCGGCGTCGGCGCGTGGCGGCTGTTGGGCATCGATGTGCAACTGGGCTTGATCGCGCTGAGCTTCGTGCCATTCGTGGCGTGGCGGGCGACGCGCATGGGCTTGCTGCTGCGTTTGAGTTGGCAGCGGCTGCAACAATTGATGTCCGATTTGACCTTGGCGATGGAAGAAAACTTGCAAGGCGTCCGCGTCGTCCGCGCTTTCGCCAGCAAAGCCTTGGAGTTGGCTAAATTCGACAGTGCCGCCAGCGCCGCGTTGACGCTGTCCAACCGCCGCATCAGTGTGCGCATGGGTTCGATGAGCCTGATGGCCTTCGCTTATTACACGGCGATGGGTTTGGTGCTGTGGTTCGGCGGCCAGCACGTCAGCGCCGGGTCGATGACGGTCGGCGCGTTGACCGAGTTTTTGACCTTCATGACGATTTTGCAGCAGCCGATCCGCCAAGTCGGCATGATCGTCAATTCCAGTTCGCGGGCGACCTCGGCCGGCAGCCGCTTGTTTGAGGTGTTGGACGCCGAACCCGGCATACAGGACGCGCCGGATGCCCACGATTTGGTTTTAACGCAAGGCGTGTTGCGCTTTGAAAACGTCGATTTCGCCTATCAGCTCGGCCGGGGCGGGCGCAAAATCCTCTCCGACATCAGCTTTGAAGTCGGGCCGGGCAAGACCGTCGGCATCGTCGGCCCGCCGGGCAGCGGCAAATCGACCTTGGCGCATTTGATCCCGCGTTTTTACGATGTGACCTTTGGCCGCATCACGCTGGACGGCCAGGACGTCCGCGATGTGACGCTGGATTCCTTGCGCCGCGCCGTCGGTCTGGTGCAGCAGGAGAATTTTTTGTTCGACGTGTCGGCGCATGACAATGTGGCTTACGCCGAACCCTGGGCCGAGGAGCAGCGCGTCGTCGAAGCGGCGTCCATCGCCCACATCCACGAGCATGTCGCCAGCCTGCCGGATGGCTACAAAACCCGCGTCGGCGAGCGCGGCGTGGCCCTGTCCGGCGGGCAGCGCCAGCGCATGTCGATAGCCCGCGCCTTGCTGGCCGAACAAGCCATCATCGTACTGGACGATTCCACCGCCGCGATAGACGCCGCCACCGAACAGCGGCTGCGCGCCTCGCTGCGCCGCGCCGCGCAGCAGCGCGGCACCGTCATCATCGCCCACCGGCTGGGTTCGCTGTTGCATGCCGATGAAATCCTGGTGTTGGATCAAGGCCGCATTGTCCAGCGCGGCACCCATGCCGCGCTGTTGCAGGCCGGCGGCACCTCCGCCGAACTGTGGGCGCTGCAAAACGGCGGTGCCACAGCCCAAACCCCGCCAGTTCGGCGGAAAAAAACTAACGTGTTGGAGGTGGCTTGATGAATGCGTTGCGTAGGGTGGGCAAGCGTCTTTTTTCTTGCCCACCGATTATTGCCAGTGCCGCGTCGGCAAACGATGAAGCCGTTTGCCCACCCTACGGAGATGTGTCCACATGAGCGCGATGCGCGGAGACGGTGGCCCCGGCCACGGCGGCGGTTTTGGCGTCGGCCGCCATCATGATTTTGGCGGCGACGATGCGCTGACCCGCTTCGATGCCGGCGTGGTGCGCCGCCTGTTCGGCTTCGTCCGGCCCTACCGCCGCCGCTTGGCCTATGCGCTCTTGGCGGTGGCGTTTGCCACTATCGTGCAAGTCAGCATCCCGCTGACCGTGCGCTATGCGGTGGACAGCGCGGTCGGCCATTCCGCCTTGCCTTTACATAGCGTGTTGGCCGGCTTCGGCGTGTTGATCGCGCTGAACGCGGTGCTGAGCTATCTGCAAGAATCGCTGTCGGCGAAGCTGGCGCAGCGGGTAATTTTCGACCTGCGCCGGGCGATGTTCGCGCATTTGCAGGCGGTGCCGCTGGCGTTTTTGGAGCAGACCCAAGTCGGCCGACTGATGGCGCGTCTGCAAAGCGACGTCAACGCCTTGCAGGAATTCATGGAAAACTCGGTGTCGGCCATCGGCGATTTCTTCCTGCTGCTGGGCATCATCGCGGTGCTGCTGTGGATGGATCTGCGGCTGGGCCTGTTGACCTTGACCGTGCTGCCGGTGCTGGTGGCCGTCCGCGCCGTGTGGATGCCGTGGGCGCGGCCTCGGTTCCGCCGGGCGCGGGAAGCCTCGTCCAGCGCCAACGCCGCCTTGGCCGAGAACATCAACGGCATCCGCACCGTGCAGGAAAACCGCCGCGAGGCCGTGAATTTCGAGCGCTACCAAGTCCGGGCGCGGGAGAATCTGGACGCGCAGATCGGCTCCTCGCGCGCCTCGCAAATCATGGTGCCTGCGGTCGATATTTTGACCGGGCTGGCGATGGGCATCGTCGTCATCGTCGGCGGCGACAAAGTGCTGTCCGGGGAATTGGGCGTCGGCGTGATGGTGGCCTACATCTTTTACGTGCAGCGCTTTTTCGACCCCATCCGCACCCTGTCCATGCAATACACCACGATGCAAAGCGCGATGGCGGCGGGCCACCGCATTTTCGAGGTGCTGGACGTGCCGGTGACGCTCTACGACAAGCCCGACGCCGCCACGCTGGACGGCCTTCCGCCGTCGGTCGAACTGCGCCATGTCACCTTTGGCTACCGCCCGAACCAGCCGGTGCTGCACGATGTCTCGCTGCGCGTCGAACCCTACCAAACCGTCGCGCTGGTCGGGCCGACCGGCTCCGGCAAAACCAGCATCACCGCGCTGACCCACCGCTTTTACGATGTCTGGGACGGGGCGGTGCTAGTCGGCGGCGTCGATGTGCGCGATTTGGCGCTGGATTCCTTGGGGCACACCATCAGCATGGTGCTGCAAGAGCCTTTCCTGTTCAGCGGCACGATTTTGGACAACATCCGCTACGGCGTGCCGGAGGCCAGCGTCGAGGATGCCATCCGCGCCGCCAAGGCGGTCAGCGCCCATGGCTTCATCACAAGTCTGCCGCAAGGCTACGCCACGCCGCTAGGCCAGCGCGGGCGCAACCTGTCCATCGGCCAGCGGCAACTGCTCAGCTTCGCCCGCGCCCTGCTGGCCGACCCGAAAATCCTGATTTTGGACGAAGCCACCGCCAACATCGACAGTTTCACCGAACGCGACATCCAGCAAGCGCTGAAAACCCTGCTGCGCGGGCGCACCAGCCTCGTCATCGCCCACCGCCTGGCGACCATCCGCGAGGCGGATTTGATCGTGGTGCTAGACCACGGCCGCATCGTCGAACAAGGCAACCACGCACAACTGCTGGCTAACAATGGCCTGTATGCCAAGCTGCATGCCAGCAGCCATGGCTCGTTTGATGATTTGGAGAAAACCCCGTAAACCGGCTTCCAAAAAAAAAGACCCGAAAGATCCTTCTTCGGGTCGGAGGAGAGGTGAGAAACATCACCTATTGAGACAACACGGTATTGCACATTGTTTAAAGCAGGTATTGTGCCATGCTATTGGGTTGAATTAGAAAATCGCCTTCTATTGTATAGCGGATGATATTGATATTAAGCGGGCATCCCTGCCGCAGGGGCTTCCTTGAGAATACTTATTCAAAAGCCATGCCACACTGAAAGGCCGGTTTTCTAATTCAACCCAATAGCATGGCACAATACCTGCTTTAAACAA
>JBJSYU010000461.1:0-3365 GCA_046089945.1 Candidatus Methylumidiphilus sp. | reverse complement strand
GCCCACCCTACTGTATTATTCCCCATATCCCAACACCTCAAGATTCTTCAATATCACCGCATCCAAAGCCGCCCCGTCGCGGATTTGCTGGCGCAGTGTCGCGGCTAATTCGCCCATGCGTTCGGCAAAGGCGAGTGCGTCGTCGTCGGTTTCCGGGGTTCCGACATAGCGGCCCGGTGTGAGGGCAAAGCCTTGGGCTTCGATATCCGCCAATGCCACCGAGCGGCAAAAGCCGGGTTCGTCGGCATACCCGCGCCAATTCGTCCAAGCCCGGTATACGTCGCCCATGCGGGCAATGTCGGCTTCGCTGAATTCCTTGCGGGTGCGGCTGGCCATAAACCCCACTTTGCGGGCATCCATAAACAGCACTTCGCCTTTGCGGGCGGGGTTGGAGCGGGTTTTGTCTTTGGCGAGAAACCACAGGCAGGCGGGGACTTGGGTGTTGAAGAATAATTGCGTGGGCAGGGCGACAATGCACTCGACCACATCGGCGTTGACCATGGCGCGGCGAATCACGCCTTCATTGCTTTGGTCGGACGTCAGCGAGCCATTCGCCAGCACGACACCGGCCCGCCCTTGCGGGGCGAGGTGGTGCAGGATGTGTTGCAGCCACGCATAGTTGGCATTGCCCGCCGGGGGTATGCCATACACCCAGCGGCGGTCATCGGCCAGCCGTTCCCCGCCCCAGTCGCTGATATTGAACGGCGGATTGGCAAGGACAGTGTCCGCCCGCAAGTCGGGGTGTTGGTCGCGGTGGAAGCTGTCCGCAGGTTCCCGCCCCAAGTCGCATTCCATGCCGCGAATCGCCAGATTCATGGCGACAAGCCGCCATGTCGTCGGGTTGGATTCCTGCCCATAAATGGATATGTCGCCAAACCGCCCGCCGTGGGCTTCGACAAACTTTTCCGATTGCACGAACATTCCCCCCGATCCGCAGCACGGGTCATACACCCGGCCTTTGGTCGGCTGGAGGATTTCGACCAGAAGATTGACGACGGAGGCCGGGGTATAAAACTGCCCGCCTTTCTTGCCTTCGGCATTGGCGAATTGGCCTAAGAAATATTCGTAGACTTCGCCCAACACGTCGCGGGCATGGTCGCCCGCATTGAAGCCAATTTGCGAAACCAAATCGACCAATTCCCCCAGCCGTCCCGCCTCCAGTTGGGAACGGGCAAAACGCTTGTCCAGCACCCCGCGCAGGCGCGGGTTTTCCCGTTCAATCACGGCTAGGGCGTCGTCGATCATCACCCCGATTGCGGTTTGTTTGGCGAGTGCGCGGAGGGTTTCCCAGCGGGCTTGCTGCGGCACCCAAAACACGCGGGCTTGGGTGTAATAGTCCTTGTCTTCCAGCGCGGCGCGGCGGTCTTGCGGGTCGTCAATGAAAAATTCATCGTCCGGCTTGGCAAACCGCTGTTGCAGTTCGGCGCGCTGTTCGGTGAAGGCGTCGGAAATGTATTTGAGGAAGACCAAGCCTAAAACCAAATGCTTGTATTCTGCCGCGTCCATGTTGGAGCGGAGTTTGTCCGCCGTCGCCCACAGCGTTTTTTTGAGTTCGTTATTCATGCTATGAAAAGTATTGAGGCGGGAGGTTAAGAAAACAACGTTTGTTTGCCCTCACCCCAGCCCTCTCCCCCAACCCCTCTCCCCACGGGGAGAGGGGAGTAAAATCAATGCTTTGGAGGGATGTGTAGATACCTATGCCCAAGGGGGGAGGGGGTTTGATGTCGGTCTGCCCGCCATCTTACCCGCGCAACGCCTTAAACGCCAGCAAAGCCGTTTCCCGCGTGGCTTTTAAATCGACGATGGGGCGCGGATAATCCATGCCTAAACGCACGCCCGCCGCCTGCAATGTGGCAGTATCCGCCGCCCAGGGCTGATGAATGAAGCGGGCGGATAAACCGGCCAATTCTGGAATCCAGCGGCGGACATACTCGCCTTGGGGGTCGAAACGTTCGCCTTGCAATACGGGATTGAACACGCGGAAATACGGGGCGGCGTCGGCGCCGCAGCCGGCTACCCATTGCCAGCCTAGGGTGTTATTCGCCAAATCCGCATCCACTAAGGTATCCCAAAACCAACGCGCTCCTTCCAGCCAATGGAAACGCAGGTTTTTCACCAAAAACGACGCGGCGACCATGCGCACGCGGTTGTGCATCCAGCCGGTGTGCCAGAGTTCGCGCATGCCGGCGTCCACCAGCGGGATGCCGGTTTGGCCGCGTTGCCACGCCCAGAGCGCTTCGGGCTGGATTGCGTTCCAGGCGAAGGGCTGGAAGCGGGCGTCCAGCGGGGCGTCGGTGGTGGCGGGGAAGTAATACAGCAGGTGGTGGGCAAATTCGCGCCAGGCCAGTTGCCGGGGGTAGCATTCGGCGCCGGTTTGTTCTGCCTGCGTCGCCAGCCCGGCGAGGATTTGGCGCGGGCCGATTTCGCCAAAATGCAGATGCGGGGCGAGGCGCGAGGTGCTGGGGCGGTCGGGCAGGTCGCGTTCGGCGGAGTAGCGCGAGGCGGCGTCTTGGAGGAATTCATCAAGCAAGGCCAACGCGCCGGCTTCGCCGGGTTGCCAGTTCTCCCGCAGTCCGCCGTCCCAAGCGATGTTCGGCAGCAGGCCAAAATCCGCCAACGGCAGGCCGTCGCCGATGGCGGGAATGTTCGGCAGCCGCGCCGGGGCGGGCTGCGGGAGGTCGCCGAAGCCGCGCTGTTGCAGCGCCTTCCAATACGGCGTGAACACTTTATAAGGCTCGCCTTTGCCGCGTGTCATTTCCCATGGCTCGCGCCACAACGCGCTGTTGCAGCTTTCGACTTGCATGCCGTCTTCGCGCAAAGCCTGTTTGATGGCGCTGTCGCGGGCGATGGCGGCGGGTTCGTACAGGCGGTTCCAATACACTTGGCTGGCGCCGGTGGCCTGCCGAATCTGGCGCAGCGCGTCTAGGCTGGGGCCACGGCACAGCCACAGCTGGGAGCCGCGTTGCCGCAAGTCTGCGTCCAAGGCTTGCAGGCTGTGGTGCAGCCACCAGCGGCTGGCCGCGCCAGGCCGCCACGCGCCGTCCTCGTCGGGGTCAAAAATAAACACCGGGATGATGGTGTCGGCGGCGGCTAGGGCATGGAGCAAGGCGGGGTTGTCAGTCAGGCGCAAATCGCGGCGGAACCAGAGGATGGCGGTAGTCATGGCTGGGGGCTTCATGGGGTTTGATGGGGTTTGATGGGGTTTGATAGGAAAGAGGGGCTTGGACTTGGCAATGTTTGCTTGCGTTCACATTGGGAGCCTTGATGTAGCGCCGGCATCCCTGCCGGCCAAAATTGGAAATGTGCTAAACGCGCCGGCAAGGATGCCGGCGCTACGTCTAAATGCCGGCGCTACGCCGCACATC
>JBJSYU010000460.1:0-3251 GCA_046089945.1 Candidatus Methylumidiphilus sp. | reverse complement strand
GCCGCCCAGCCGTACACGCCCTCGTACCAGCGCACCCAAAAGTAGAACACCGTGTAGATGGCGAAGGCGAACGCCAGCCATTTCACGTCGAGCAGCGGCTTGTCTTTCGCGACAACGCCACCAATTGTTGTTGCAGCCATGATAACCTCCAAAAAGTTGATTGGGCATTTCCTCCGCCAAATATGCGGCAGATTGTTTGCCCCAAAAGGGTTACAGTTGATGTTCTCCTTAACGTATTAAAGTCTTTTAGTAGGCATCGGCAAGATGCCTGTCCAGCTTCCTTTGGTGTGCGACACTTTGTCACACCCCCCGCCCATTGTCAATGCGGCGCGAACACAATTTTTTGTTGTAGCGCCGCAACGATGGGCGGTATAGCCCCTTTCACAACGGAAGCTTGGCGCCAAGACTTAGAAAAATTTTTTCGAATCACCCTTATGACTTTATACTTCTATATCCTCCAAATCCTTGAGAACCCAAGCGATGAGACAGACGGCCCCCCTCATGCTGTGCGCCTTAATTTTGTCGGCGTCCGCGGCGCAAGCTGCCGCAACACCCGCCGCCGACCGACCGGATGCAAAGCAGCTGGCCCACGCCTGCGCCGGGTGCCATGGAACCTACGGCCATAGCGAGGCACCGACGCCACGGCTCGCCCGCATGCCCACAGAAGAATTTCTGGCCGCTATGCGCGACTTCAAATCCAGGCAACGCACCTCATCTGTCATGAACCGAATCGCCTCCGCCTACACGGATGAAGATTTCGTGTCTATGGCGCAATTCTTCGCAAAACAATAGGAACCTTCAGTGACCGGCGTAACCCGCAGATTTTTCTTGAAGATGGCCGTGACAGCCGGCGCGTTGGGCTTGGTCGGCTGCGCGACAACGCCAAAAAACAGCGCCAAGCCTAAAGTCGTGGTCATCGGTGGCGGCTACGGCGGCGCAACGGCGGCGAAATATCTGAAGATCTTCGATCCCAGCATCGATGTCAGCCTGATCGAAAAGCGGAAAACCTACCTGTCTTGTGTGGGTTCCAACGAAGTCATCGCCGGTTGGCAGGGCATGGAAAGATTGCGCCGTGCCAACGATGGCCTGCAAAAAAACCACGGCATCAACCTAATTCACGCCAAAGCCGTGGAAATCGACCCGAAAAAACGCATCGTCGAACTGAAGGACGGCACAGAAATCCCCTATGACCGCCTAGTACTTTCGCTAGGCGTGGACATGCGCTATGACGCCATCGAGGGCTACGACTTGAAGGCCAGCAAAATCGTCCCCCACGCCTGGCGGGCTGGCAAACAGACTGCTCTACTGCTGAATCAACTCAAGGCCATGGTCAACGGTGGCGTGGTGTTGATCACCGCGCCCGCCAGCCCCTACCGCTGCCCGCCGGGGCCGTATGAGCGCGCCTCGCTGATCGCCCATTACTTGAAGCAGCACAAACCCCGATCCAAAGTCATTATCCTCGATGCCAAGACCCAATTCTCCAAACAGGCGTTGTTCCTGAAAGGCTGGCAGGATCTTTATCCCGGCATGGTGGAGTGGGTTTCGGCGGAAAAGGAAGGCCAAATCGACCATATCGACGCCAAAAAACGCATTGTCGCCACTGAATTCAACAGCCGCCGCGCCGACGTGCTGAATGTCATCCCGCCGCAGAAAGCCGGCTGGCTGGCGCGCAAGGCGGATTTAGCCGACTATTCCGGCTGGTGCCCGGTGGAACTGCACAGCTTCGAGTCCACGCAAATCCCCAACATCCACATTATCGGCGATTCCTGCATCGCCACGCCCATGCCCAAATCGGCCTTTTCGGCCAACTCCCAGGCCAAGATTTGCGCAGCCGCCATCGTTGATTTGCTGAACGGACGCCAGCCCGGCCCGCCTTCGCTCATCAACCATTGCTACAGCTTTCTGGCCCCCGATTACGCGATTTCGGTCAACGGGGTCTATGAGTATTCAGACAGGGAACAGCGATTGGTCGCCACGGGCGGCGGCGAATCGCCAATGGACGCGGACAGGGTTCGGGAAGCGGAATTTGCCAGAAGTTGGCGAGACAATATTACGGCGGATTCTTTTGATTGAGGTGGGCGTGTCCGGCCATGGCGCAATACAGCGCATCCGGCTCGCAGCCCTCGCATTCGAGTTGCAGCGTGGAATGGTCGATGTCATAACGCTCGTGCATCAGCACACTTAACCGGCGCTGCAACACGGCGGCTTGGCTCAAGGGAACATCGTCGATGACGACATGGGCCGACAGCATCCGCAAGCTTTGCGAAATGCTCCACACATGCAAATCATGCACCCCGCGCACCCCTTCCACCTGCATGATGTCGCGCACCATCAGGCTCATGTCGATATCGTCCGGGGTCGCCTCCAGCAAAATCCCCACCGTCTCGCGCAAGATGACCCAGGCATTCCACAAGATCAGCAGGCCGATAAACCCGCTGGCCACCGGGTCCAGCCAAAATTTTCCGGTCAGCCAAATGCCCACGCCCGCCGCGATGGCCCCCAGCGTGGAAAACACATCGCCGAGCAAATGCACGAAGGCGCTGCGCAAGTTAAGGTCATCGCCGCTGCCGTGGCTGACCAGCCAAGCGGTCAATATATTGACCACCAAAGCCGCCCCGCCCACCGACATCAAAATATCGGAAGCCACTGCGGGCGGCGCCTGAAAACGTCCCCAAGCCTCATGGAAAATGCCGAAGGCAATCAACGCCAACGTTGAAGAATTCAGCAGCGCCACCAAAATGCCGGCGCGGTGATAGCCGTAGGTCTTGCCGGCGTGGGCCGGGCGGCTCGCCAACCGGTGCGCGTACCAGCTCAAGCCCAGCGCGAGCGCGTCGGTCAGGTTATGCGCCGCATCGGTCAACAGCGCCAAACTGTTGGCATACCAGCCCGCCGCCGCCTCAAAGCCCACAAAAGCCAGTGTGATTCCGCCCGCTAAAGCCAGCCGGAAACCAACGACCGCATGATGATGATGTTCATGGGTGTGCGCCATGGGGGCATTGCTCCAAAATCGATTGAGTGGGTATTCAGCCGGCAAGCGGCCCCTTAAATCTGAAATCTGACGCCGTCTGCCAGTGTCGCGGCGAGGTTAAAAATTGACGCTCAGCAAGATGGCCGGCGCATTCCCTGCGCCGGCCATGCTGCCGAACCCGCCGGATTACTTTTTCACCGGCGCGGCGGGAGGTGCGGCAGGCGCGGCCGCTTTGGGGGCGGCAGCGGGCGGGGCAGCGGCGGGCGCACCGCCCACGGTCAGC
>JBJSYU010000459.1:0-2895 GCA_046089945.1 Candidatus Methylumidiphilus sp. | reverse complement strand
CCGGCGCTGCTGGCGGACACCAACGCTGTCGCCCCCGTCTGCAAGTCCTTAACAAAGATGTCAGCAGCCCCGTTTGTGTCCCCCGCCACCAAGTTGCTGGCATAGCTCGTGAAAGCGACGAAGCGCCCGTCGGCAGATAAGGTTGTGTCGTAAAAGCTGTTTTCGTTGGCCTGCGCCCCGGCGTTGTCGGTGGACGCCCGAGTCGTCGTGCCCATCTGCAAGTCCTTGATGAAGATGTCGGAATATCCATTTGTGTCCCCCACCACCAACTTACTAGCGGTGCTTGGGAAAGCGACCAAGCGACCATCGGCGGAGATGGCGGGGCTGTAACCGTGGAAGCCCCCTGTGCTGTAGGTGGATACCCACGCCGTTACCCCCGTCTGCATGTCCTTGACGAAGACATCCGTTGTATCTAATTCCGTGTCCCCCACCGCCAGATTGCTGGCACCACTAAAGAAGGCAACATAGCGACCGTCTGCTGAGAGGACGGGGCTGTAGCTGTAGTAATTGGCCTGCGCCCCGGCGCTGTCAGTGGACACTCGCGTTGTCGCTCCCGTCTGCAAGTCCTTGACGAAGACGTCTAAGATTCCATTGGTGTCCCCCGCCACTAGGTTGCTGGCCTCGCTATAGAAGGCGACGTAGCGACCATCGGCGGAGAGGTCATGCTTGGCGAAACTAAAGCCATTGCCCTGCACCCCGGCGCTGTCGGTGGACACCCGCGTCGTCGCCCCTGTCTGCAAGTCCTTGACAAAGATGTCGCTGGTTCCATTCGTGTCCGCTGCCACTTGGTCGGTGGCGATACTCCAGAAGGCAACATAGCGGCCATCGGCGGAGATGGCGGGGCTGGCGCTATCATTGTTGGCCTGCGCCCCGGCGCTGTTGGTGGACACCCGCGTCGTCACCCCGGTTTGCAAGTCCTTGACGAAGACGTTTTGGTATCCATACGTGTCCCCCGCCACCAAGTTTCTGGCGTGGCTATCAAAGGCGACGTAGCGACCATCGGCAGAAATCGCGGCGCTGCGGCTGTCGCTATTGCCCTGCACCCCCGCACTGTCGGTAGACACCCGCACAATCTGCGGCTGGATCGCGGACGCCGCGACGTCAAGGGAACTGGAATCGCTAGATTCGGTGGTAAGCGTGTTCATGGCATCTCCTGACCAAGGGTGAGGCGTTTGACCGTTGCGCGCTAGGCTGAAACGGAATAGATGAGTCAAACGCGGGGTGTTGCGGCGTGTTGGGGAGAGGTCGCGGGCTTGCGCCCAATGGGATGCCCGGCGCCCGCGTCATTTCACAAGCGGGCTGGGCTGCGGAAACGTGGCTGGCCTGTTCCCCTGCCTAACTATAGCTAAAAACCGCCAATCTGGCCGATTTTGTGCGGGAATTCGCCCCATCGCGCGGATGTCCGTGCCGCCGACACGATCCGCAATTTGGCGACTGCCCGGAGAGACGTTCGATTTGATCGCCAGCAACCCGGCTTGCCCAGCCATCTGCCGGTTAGCGGTGGTGAAAACGCCACCGCCTGAGTATAAGCAAGACTATCTTAGCGCGCCCGGATTGGCCGATAAACCAACAGCGCCAAGCCGGTCAAAAAGCAGAAAATCGTCGCCGGTTCAGGTATGGCCCCGGCCAATTCGGCCACGGTTGCCACGCCCATCCTGACAATATCCGTGGCATAGGCGAAATCCAGATACGCCGTCGTGTCGGTGATTTTGTGGTAATTGGGGTTGTAGGTGCGAACGATCTCCGGCGCGGCTTCGATGGCAAACGCCGACGAGGAGCCGGGCAGCAGGCTGGAGTGGAAATAATAATGGTCACTGCCATAGACGTTGGCGTAGTTTTTCACCGTCTGCAACGAGGTATACTCCAAAGCGTTGCTGTCCAAGGCATTCACCAGCGCCGTGTCGCCCGCCAGATACACCGATTTCGGCTGGCCCGCCTGGGCATAGGCGATCATGTCAAAATTCAACATGCCGACGATGTTTTCATGGTTGGCGATGGCGTCCGCCACATAGGCTTGGCTACCGTGCAAATGCTGCTCCTCGGCGTTGAAGCCAATGAATTTGATGGTGGCGTCAAACGCCCAATTCACCAGGGTCCTTGCCATTTCCATCACTGCCGCCATGCCGCTGGCGTTGTCGTCCGCCCCCGGCGCATTCGTGGCGGCCGCTTGGTCGGATGTCGAATCCATGTGCGCACCGACGATATAGATTTTTTCGGGATGGGTTTTGCCGGGCAAGGTGGCGACGACATTTTTATACGTGCCGCCATAACTGAAGGTGTCATACGACACATTCAGGCCAAAGCCATAAAAGGCGTCGTAAATATACGTCAGCGCGTTGGCGTTGCCGGTCGTGCTGTAATAGCGTGTGCCGAAGTTTTGCAAGTCCTGCACATACTGCGTATAGCTGGGCTGTGAAATTGCCGCGACAATCGCGTCTATCGGCGTGGCCAGTATCGGCCTGGACAGCAACAAAGCCAGCAATAAGCCCACAGCCTGCCAATGGCCGACTGTGCGCGTACTTTGAAAGCGAAACTTTTTTGAAGCCATGGAATCCTCCGGGTGGGTCGTGTTGGAAAGGGTTGGGCATTCGGCCAAGACAGCAGTGCGCCGCCGCTTTGCCCAACGCCCTTAGCATAGCAAAAGCCCTAATCTTTACACGGCCTTGTGGCGGTGCCCCAAAGCCGCCGCTTTCCATGCGCGGCTTTGGATGATCTGATCCAGCGGGGTTGTCGGCGCCTGCTAAGGCGCGGCGACTTGCCGCAGTATCTGCGCCATCAATTCGCCGATAATCGCCTCCCGGCGCATTTCGTAGACCGGGGTGAAGAATACGCGGTGGGCGACGGCTGCGTGGAACACGGCTTGCACGTCTTCGGGCAGCACATGGCCGCGGCCGG
>JBJSYU010000458.1:0-3331 GCA_046089945.1 Candidatus Methylumidiphilus sp. | reverse complement strand
CCGCTGCTGCTGCCCGCCCGACAGACCGGTGCCGGGCTGCTGCAAGCGATCCTTCACCTCGTCCCACAACCCGGCGCGGTGCAGCGAAGTTTCCACCAATTCGTCAGTCTCCGCCTTGTTGCGCACTAGGCCGTGCAGCTTAGGGGCCATGGCGATGTTGTCGTAAATGCTCTTCGGGAATGGATTGGGCTTTTGGAACACCATGCCGACGCGCACGCGCAGCGGCACCACGTCCATCATCGGCGCGTAAACGTCCTCGCCATCCAGCGTGATCGTGCCGCTGACCCGGCAACCGGGGATGGTGTCGTTCATGCGGTTCAGGCAGCGCAGCAAAGTCGATTTGCCGCAGCCGGAAGGGCCGATCAACGCCAGCACCTCGTTCGGCAGGATGCTCAGGCTGACATCATCGACCGCCCGCTTGTCGCCATAGTAGACACTTACATGGCTGCACTTCATGCGCGGTAGCCCGATGCCGACGACATTGTCTTTGGCGCGGGCGTGGCTAAAGTCAAACAGGGCGGCGTGTGGCAGTTTCAGTCCAATGGCGGCCATCGTGCTGGGTTTATTGTTGAAGTTATGGGGGGCGCTGCTGTAATGGCTCATAAAGTAGGCTTTAGAAAAGTATCGATAAAATTTTGCGCGGCATCATAAGCCGGGCCTAGCGGCCACTTTTTGACGTGGCTCACAAAAAACGTTAGATGTAGAGCGGGGCCATGCGGCGCCAAGCCGAGGCACGATGCGCCCGGCCATCCCAGACATGCAGGGCATGAGCCACGCCTTTTTCGTTCAGGATATGGCTAAGGTGGTAATTATTGTCGAGAAAAGGGTCGTCGCGGCCTATCGTCAAAACAATATCCATCGCCCGCAAATGGCCTAGGGTTTCGTCGCTGTGGAGATTGGGCAGGAAATGGCTGGGGTTATGGAAATAGATGTTTTCGTCGTAATAGCCGTCGAACAAATCGCGGAACGACTCCACATTCATCGTCAGATCATAACGCCCGGAAAACGCGCTGAGCTTTTTGAACAAATGCGGATGGCGCAAGGCGATGTTGGCGGCGTGGAAGGCGCCGAGGCTGCAACCGTGGGCGATGGTGCAGGCGTGGTGGTTCAGCGCGTGCATGAACGGCAGCACTTCGTGCAAGATGTACGCCTCAAACTCCATATGGCGGCGGATGCGGTCGGCGGGCTGTTTCCAGAAGCAATACAGGCTTTCGTGGTCGATGCTGTCCACGCAGAACAACTGGATTTGCCCGGAAGTGATCTTATGCTCCAAAGACCGCACCACGCCAATGTTCTCATATTCAAAAAAGCGCCCGTCGCGGGTCGGGAACACCAGCACCTTCGCCCCGCTCTGGCCGAAAACCAGCAGCTCCATGTCGCGCTGCAAATGCGGGCTGTGCCAGCGGTGATATTCTCGTTTCATAAAGCGTCAAAAAAGCGTTGCATTTCCTGGAACAGACGCGCCTCTTGCTCGGTGCGCCTGGGGTAGTCGAAATGGCCACCGTCCAATACATATAAATAGCGCGGGCCGGCCAGCGCATTGTAAATGGCGAACTGCCCCGGCGGCGCCACCACCGGGTCAAACAACGCCGCCGCGACATGCACCGGGATGGTGATGTGGCGGGCGGACAGGGCCGCATCATAATACTGCAATGTGTCCATCACACGACCGCGCTGCCGTTCAAAGCGCGACACCGCGTCGCCGCTGCCGGTGGTCGGCAAGGCCAGGCGCAAGCTCTGGTGGCCGAACGTCGGCACACTCAGCGCCCCGCGCCCGATGCGCCCGTCCCAGGCCAGCGCCATCGCGCCAATGCCGCCGCCGAAGCTAGTGCCTTGGTAGCCGATGCGGCCTTCCACCTGCGGAAACAGCTCCAACAAGACCGACACCCCCACCCAGACATCCTCCACGCAGCCGCCGATCAAATAACGCTGCGGCTTGTCGATGTCGTGCAGCACATGGAAAGCCGGATTGTCCGAGACATCATGGCGGCGGCTGCGCGACAGCCCGCGAAAGCACGGAAACAAATACGCCGCATCCGCCAGCGGCAATTCGCCGTCCGGCCCGTCGCGCCCGCCGTAGCCGTGGCCGATGACCAAAGCCCGCCTGACCTCCCCCGCCGCCGGCGTCAACAGCCAGCCGCCGATGCGGAAGCCGTCGGTGGACTCATACACGATGTCGCAACCGACAAATCCGGGTGGCCCCTGCCAGCGCCCTGACAACGCCGGCCTAGGCGCCACCTGCAACGCCCGCGCCAGCCGCGCCAGCCAAAACGGCGCGAAATCGCCGCCTTCCGGCGGCGGCAACACCTCCAGCAACGACTGCAAAGAATGGCCGTAGCTGGGATCGAAAGAATAGCCGTGCTGAAACAAAGACATACTGGACAACAAGCGTTAACCTTGAAGGAATCCGGCAAGGCGGACACCCGCCCGCCCCGCGCAAACTGCGGCATTTCACCCCATTGAACCGCACTTGGCAAGCCCCGTGGCAACCGCCAAAGCGCCGCCGGCAGACAAGCCATCGACAACAAAGCCTTTTGCCTATTGCATATGCCCCAAGGCATCCGTATAATGCGCCAGATCAATCGCGGGGTGGAGCAGTCTGGTAGCTCGTCGGGCTCATAACCCGAAGGTCATAGGTTCAAATCCTGTCCCCGCTACCAAACAAAACAAAGGCTTACTGAATACAATTAGTAAGCCTTTTTTGTTTTTGGCGCTCGTGTAGCCCCTATGTAGCCTTCAACGGATGATTCCAACTTCCGCGACAACACCCTTAAGTTCGATCATCAACCGGTCGGCGTTCGCCGACAGCCAACGCCGCGCCCGCTCGGCATCCGGGCAAAGGCTTTGCACAGTCAGCCAGAAGCGTTGCGAGTGGTCGGGGATGGCAAGATGCACGACTTCATGCGTAACGAGGTAGCGCAGCACAAAATCCGGGGCGAGGATCAGCCGCCAGTTGAAAGACAAATTGCCCAGCGCCGAACAGTTGCCCCATTTCGTCCTCTGCCCCATCACATAGACGGCTTGAGGGCGGCGGTTCACCTTTGGCGTGGCTTCATCCACCAGCCGCAAAATGGCCTGCTTGGCCTGTTTGCGCAGCCAGTTTTCTAGGCTTGCCGCTGGCTGGGTGCGGGAAGCTGGGCCACACAGCACGGCAATGCCCGCCGCCCCTAACTGAACCCGGTTCGGCCCGCGCCACATTTCGGCCCGGATAACGAGAACCTTTGTCGGCTCGCCACGAAACAGCATCTCCCCTGCCGTCTGTTCCGGCCTGCGCACGGCGCGGTAGCGGTTCATGCGCTCCATCTGGTCAACAACCCAAACCGCGTTTTGC
>JBJSYU010000457.1:0-9389 GCA_046089945.1 Candidatus Methylumidiphilus sp. | reverse complement strand
CAGAGCAATGGCGACAGCTACGATCCCGCCCTCTCCGCCGACGGTCGCTACGTCGCCTTCCATAGCCGTGCCAGCAACCTAGTCCCGGGCGACACCAATGGAGTGGCAGACGTCTTCCTCGTCGCCAATCCCTTGGCAGTAGCTGGAGTAATACCCGCCACCTTTACCCTAAACGAAAACAGCCCCGCCGCAATGCCAGTTGGCACCGTCACCGCCAACGGCGCCGCGCCTATCCGTTTCGCCATCACCGCAGGCAACGCCAGCCCGGACGGCGACGGCCAACCGGCTTTCGCCATCGACGCCGCCACCGGGCAAATCACCGTCAACGACGGCGGCGACCTCGACTTTGAGGCCACGCCTAGCTTCAACCTGGCCGTCCAAGCCACCGACGCCGGCGGCTTGGCCGAATCCGCGACGATCAACATTCAGGTTAGCAATGTGAACGAGCAGCCCACCGGTCTCAGCCTCAGCGCGGGCCAAGTCAACGAAAACGTTGTCGCCAACAGCGTCATCGGCACCCTGTCCAGCACCGACCCCGATGCGGGCAACACCTTCAGCTACAGCCTAGTGGCGGGCGACGGCGCGGCCGACAACAGCGCATTCAGCATCGTCGGAGACCAATTGAAAATCAACGCTCCGCCCGACTTTGAAAGCCAAGCGGCCTACCTCATCCGTGTGCGCGGCACCGACCAGGGCGGCTTGTCGTTTGAAAAGGCGCTGACGGTCAGCGTCAATGACCTCCGCGAGGCTGGCGATCCGCCGATAGTGCGCGTGTCCACCAGCAGCACGGGCGCGCAAAGCGGCACCGCCGATGATTGGGGCAACCCCCCCGCACTGTCAGCCAATGGTCGTTATGTGGCGTTTTCGACCGTTGCGCTCGGCCTAGTGCCTGAAGTCGGCTACACAAACCGTTCGCAGCAGCATCTCTATTTGAAAGATGTGCAGACCGGGGCCACACGGCTTGTTTCCGCCAACGCCGACGGTGTGCCAAGCACAATCAGGATGGAGGGCAGTTTCTTGCCGTCCATCTCCGCCAACGGTCGCTATGTGGTTTTTGTCAGCGACTCTACCAACTTGGTGCCTGAGACCAGCAACGTTCCCGACTATAGATTCCATCTGTATTGGAAGGATATGCAGACCGGCGCCATCCAGCGGGTCGGTACTGATGCCGGCGGTGCGCTAGGCAACGGCACCAGTTGGAATTCAGGCGCCGCGCTATCCGCCGACGGTCGTTATGTGGCGCTGTGGAGCAACTCTAGCGACTTGGTGGATGGAGACGACAATGGCTGCGGTGATATCTTCTTGAAAGACATGCAGACCGGCGCCATCCAGCGCATCTCCACCGACGCCGGCGGCGCCGAGGCCAACGACAAATCCGACTACCGCGCCGCACTGGCCGGCGACGGTCGCTATGTGGCATTTGCCAGCAGCGCCAGCAACCTCGTGCCGGGGGACAGCAATGCCGCCGACGACATTTTCCTGAAGGACACGCAGACCGGCGCCATCCAGCGCGTCTCGACTGGCACGGATAATGCCGAGACCAACGCCGACAGTGGGTCTCCCGCCGTCTCCGTCGACGGTCGCTATGTGGCATTTGCCAGCAGCGCCAGCAACCTCGTGCCGGAGGACAGCAATGCCGCCGCCGACATTTTCCTGAAGGACACGCAGACCGGCGCCCTCCAGCGCGTGTCCACCGGCACGGGCAATGCGCAGGCCAACGCCGGCAGCGGGTTTCCCGCCATCTCCGCCGACGGCCGTTATGTGGTGTTTTCCAGCTCGGCGAGCAATTTGGTGCCGGGGGACACCAACAACGTGGACGACATTTTCCTGAAAGACATGCAGACCGGCGCGATCCGGCGCATCTCCGTCAATGCCTTCGGCGGGCAACGCGATGATGGCTGGAGAATAACTTCCCCCGCGCTCTCCGCCGACGGCCTCGTGGCTGCGTTCGGCAGTGACTATAGCAAACTGGTGCCTGGGGATACCAACGGCGGCTCGGACACGTTCATCGTTTACCTGGATCTCCCCTATATCAACAGCGCCCCGACCGGCCTCAGGCTCAGCACCGACCGCGTTGACGAAAACGTCGCCGCTGGCTCTGTCGTCGGCACGTTGTCCAGCAGCGACCCCGACGCCGGCGACGCCTTCACCTACAGCCTAGTGGCGGGCGACGGCGCGGCGGACAACGCCGCGTTCAGCATCGCCGGCGACCAGCTCAAGGTCAATGCCGCGCCCGACTTTGAAAGCCAAGCGGCCTACCACATCCGGGTGCGCACCACCGACCAGGGCGGCTTGTCGTTTGAAAAGGCACTGATGGTCAGCGTCAACGACCTGCCGACGAATAGCGTCAACGGAACCGCCGCCGCCGAAACCTTCGCCGCCACTGACGAGACCGACACGATCAGGGCGGAGGCAGGCAACGACACGGTCACCGCCGCCATGCCCAACTGGAACGACGGCGACACGTTTGACGGCCAAGGCGGGGTTGATACGTTCGTGTTGACGGGTGGGACAGCCAACCAAGTCCTGACGCTGAACTTGGGCGACAGCAACCAGTTTGTAAGCCTGGGCAACTCCACCCTCAATAATGCCACGCTCAACCACTTCGAGGACATCGACCTCAGCGGCTTTGCCGGGCGCGGCGTCGTCACCGGCGATGGCGCGGACAATCGCCTTGTCGGCGGCGATAGCGGCAATGCCTTGGACGGCGGCGCGGGCGCTGATTACTTAGTCGGCGGCGACGGCGACGACACCTATGTCGTCGATAGCAACGGCGACACGGTTGTCGAGGGCAGCGCGGCAGGCAACGACACCGTGCGCTCATCAATCAGCCACACGCTAGGCGGCAGCCTTGAAAACCTCGTCCTCACCGGCGCGGCGGATCTTCGCGGCGTCGGCAATGCGCTGGGCAACCATCTGACCGGCAATGCGGGCGACAACCGCCTGACCGGCGGACTGGGTGACGACACCTTCGGCGGCGGCGGCGGCGCGGACACCCTGGTCGAGGCCGGCGACACCGACTTCACCCTAGCCGACGGCCATTTGTCCGGGCTGGGCAACGACACCTTCAGCGGCATCGCGTCCGCAAACCTGTCCGGCGGCGCGGGCGGCAACACCCTCGACGCCTCCGGCTTCACCGGCACGATGACGGTCTTACAGGGCGGCGGCGGCGACGACAGGCTGGTCGGCGGCGGCGCGACGGATTGGGCGTGGGCGCGCGGCGACGCCGACTTCGCGCTGACCGACACCCGGCTGACCGGCCTCGGCACGGACACGCTGTCCAACATCGACTGCGCGGCGCTGATCGGCGGGGCGGGCGGCAACCGCCTGGACGCCTCCGCCTTCACCGGCAGCCTCGTCATCCTCGAAGGCGGCGGCGGCGACGACACGCTGGTCGGGCGCGCCGGCGGCATTGACCGCGTAAAGGCGCAGGGCGACGCCGACTTCACGCTGACCGACACCCGCTTGACAGGCTTAGGGGCCGACACGCTCGCCGACATCGACCAGGCGCAACTGGTCGGCGGGGCGGGCGGCAACCGCCTGGACGCCTCCGCCTTCACCGGCAGCCTCGTCATCCTCGAAGGCGGCGGCGGCGACGACACGCTGATCGGGCGCGTCGGCGGCATCGATTGCGCAAAGGCGCAGGGCGACACCGACTTCACGCTGACCGACACCGGCCTGACCGGGCAAGGCGCCGACACGCTCGCCGACATCGACCAGGCGCACCTGGTCGGCGGGGCGGGCGGCAACCGCCTGGACGCCTCGGCCTTCACCCGTGGGCGCGTCCTGCTCCAGGGCGGCGCGGGCGACGACGTGCTGCGCGGTGGGGCGGGCGACGACTCCCTCAGTGGCGGCTTGGGCGACGATGTGCTGTTTGGCGGCGGCGGCATCGACCGCGCCGAAGCCCGTGGCGACGGCGACTTCACGCTGACCGCCACGCAACTGCTCGGACTCGGCGCCGACACCCTGGACGGCATCGAAGAAGCCTACCTGTGCGGCGGCAGCGGCGACAATATCCTCGATGCTTCCGGCTTCACCGGCAGCTTAGTCATTTTTGAAGGCCAAGGCGGCAATGACACGCTGATCGGTCGCGCCGACGGCATCGACCGTGCGCGCGCTGTGGCAGATGCCGATTTCGTGCTGACCGACACGCGGCTGGCCGGGCTGGGCGAGGACACCCTGACCGACATTGACCAGGCGGAGCTGGTCGGCAACGCCGCCGATAATGTCTTCGACGCTTCCGCCTTCACCCGCGGCCGGGTCATCCTGTCGGGCGACGGCGGCGGCGACACGCTGCGCGGCGGCAGCGGCGCCGACACCCTCAACGGCGGCGCGGGCGCGGACAGCATGGTCGGCGGCGGTGGCAACGACTACTACTATGTGGACAACGCGGGCGACCAGATCACCGAAACCGCGGCGGGCGGGCGAGACACCGTGTTCGTCACCGCCGCCACCCAGTACGCCTTGGCCGACTACATCGAATGCCTGCGCTTCCTGGCCGACGGCGCGGCGGGTTGCGTCGGCAATGCCCAAGACAACCTTTTTTACGCCGGGGCTGGCGACAACCGCATCGACGGCGGCGGTGGCGTTGACACCGTGACTTACCTGTGCGCCACCGCCGCCGTCACCGCCAGCCTGGCCACCGCCGCGCAGGCCACCGGCGGATCGGGCAGCGACACCCTGCTCAACATCGAAAACCTCACCGGCAGCGGCTACGCCGATACCCTTGGCGGCGACGGCGGGCGCAACGTGCTGGTGGGAGGGCTGGGCGCGGACGTGCTGGTCGGTGGCTTGGGGGCCGACACCTTCCGGCTGTACGCCATGGCCGAAAGCGGCCCCGGCGAAGCGGAGCGCGACGCCATCGCCGACTTCAGCCTGGCCGAGGGCGACAAGATCGACCTGTCGGCCATCGACGCCGACGCCTTGGCGGCGGGCAATCAACGCTTTGCCTCGTTCATCCAGGGCGGCGCCTTCTCCGGCGCCTTCGCCAGTGCGGGCCATTTGTACTTCGACCAAGCCGCCCACGTCCTCTACGGCAACACCGACGCCGACGGCACGGCGGAATTTTCCATAGAACTCATCGGCGTCAACAGCTTAGGGATCGAAGCTTTCGTGCTGTAGGCCGGCGCTTTAGGCAGGCGCGGCGGGCCGGCGCCCGCCGCTGACCCAACCGTGGCCTTGCAGATCAACAAAACTTTCCACCTGCACAAAACCCGCCGCCGCCAACAAGCCCCGCGCCGCCGCCGCTTGATCCCAGCCATGCTCAAACAACAGCCAGCTGCCGGGCTTTAGCCAAGCCGGGGCGGCGCTGACGATCCGGCGGATGGCGTCCAGCCCATCGGCGCCGGAGGCCAGCGCCGCCAGCGGCTCGAAACGCAAATCGCCTTGGCTTAAGTGTGGATCGGCGGCGGCGATATACGGCGGATTGCTGACGATCAAATCAAATCGTTCGCCTGTGGGCAGGGCGGCGAACCAGTCGCTTTGCACAAAGCGGATGGTTTTCGCGCCCCAGTGCGCGGCGTTGCGCTCGGCGACGTTCAGCGCCGCAAGACTGATATCCAAGGCGGTGACATGCGCTTGCGGCAATTCCAGCGCGAGGGTGACGGCGACAGCGCCGCTGCCCGTGCCAAGGTCGGCGATATGCGCGACCGCATCCGGCGCCACCCGCGCCAACGCCAATTCCACCAGCAATTCAGTGTCCGGCCGGGGTATCAACGTGTCCGCCGTCACCCAAAAATCCCTAGACCAAAACTCGCGGCTGCCGACGATATGCGCAATCGGCCGGCCATGCAGGCGCTCTGCCAGCCGTGTTTGAAACAGGCTTTGTTCGGCGGCGGTAAGTTGCTTTTCCGGCCAAGCGCGGAAGTATGTGCGGGTTTTGCCCGTCGCCTGCGCCAGCAAGACTTCGGCGTCTAGGCGTGGGGTGTCGGAGATTTTTTCAAGCTGTGCGGTGGCGGCTTGCAGGGTGGTGCTGATAGTGTTCAGGGGGAAATGCCTTTTGCTTTCTTGCGATGTGGCCGCTACAGGCCGGGGCCGTTACGCATCCACCAAAAACTTCATGCCGCCAACTTCTCTATGCGTTTGACCTTGACTATATGCGCGGCAAAACTCAAAGCCGCCATGATGTCCGCTCTTTCCAAATCGGCATAGTCCGCCAATATGTCTTCAATGCTCATGCCCGAAGCCAGCCATTCCAACACGGTTTCAACAGGGTAGCGTAACCCGCGAATGCAGGGTTTGCCGTGGCAAATGTCGGGGTTTATCGTAATGCGATCAAGTAAATCGCCGCTCATATCAATTCTCCTGTCTCAATGCTTGTATTTCGTAGGGCGGGTTAGGTGCGCCAAACAAAACTATGGGGAAACCAACGAACCACTCGCACATCGTAACCCGCCGACTCACCGAGATGGCGGGTTACGGTGCGGGCAAGTTTGGGGGCATATCAAACCTTGCCGGAACGCGCTTAACCCGCCCTACGGCCCTATTAATCTTCGTTTTTGCTGTTGCCAAACAAAATTAACTGTTTTGAGGGTTCGATTGTGTCAGTGAGTTGGTAATGTTTATTTACTCCTTTTTTCTTGCCATTATTGGAGATGATAATTACATTCTTTGTGGAGCGCAACCGACGAACAGCCTCCATCATGTGGATTTCAGCAGCGGGAGAATAGGTCATATTTTTCTTAAATAGCTCGGCCAGCGCAACAGGTTGGTCTAAGTGAAAGATGGCTTCTCCAAAATGTTCAACCACACCATTGATACAGTCTTCCTTTGATTTTTCATCCGAAAAAACAAGTGTCGACTGCCCAGTATAATCAATATCTTTATTTGCGTCATAACCCAAAATAAACACACCGGGCTCCAATTCGTGTCCAAATTCTGTCTGATGTCCCCAATGCACAGATTTCATAACATCATGAGCACGATAGTTGTTAGTCAAATGAATTAGCCAGTAACTCCAAGAATTTGAGCCAAAAGGCTTGACGAAGAACAGGGTCATATACTTTGCGCCCGTCTCACATCGTATGCCGTGTGCGACGTGCCTTTGTATGATCTTGCGCCATTCTCTGTTCTGCTTTTGTGTGGCTTTGAGTTCATTTATCTTGTCCCAAGGGATGTGGGCATCCAATCCAATATTCTCCATCGCCTTCCGGTTTGGGGCTTTATTCGAAAGATAGGTGATTAGATTGTCAACATTGATGGTCATAATTACCTCGGCACCCTTCATTGCACTTAGAATACTTTTCACTCCTTGAATGGGTATGTCTTTGTAGCTATATTGGTCGAGAATAAACAAAGCATGCTCGCCCCTTTTGCGCTCGCGCACTCTATTGACAATTCTAGGCAGTACCTTGAAGAAGTCAGCAGTGATAACGTCCGTCTTTCTAAAGTCATCCATATCGATAGCTTTTTCATCAAGCCTTGCTTGCAACCAAAAGTTCAGGTAGCTGGTTGTATCAGGCAGAATATCAACAAAAAAATACTCGACATCAATGCTGCGAGGCTTGTCCCGACCAAGGTTAATTTCACTCCTTGCTTGTCGTACCGCCTGCATCATTAAAAGAGGAGAGCCATCAACTAGATTCTGTTCTTCTGTCAGATAACACCCTCCGCCACTAAAGCCGTCAACAATAGATAGCCTAAGCTCAGGTATGCGTGCTGGAGCCATCAAAGTAAGCACATAACGTCTAACATATTCTTCAACGATAGCATGTTTTACTTGGCTATGCTGGTCAAGCGTTGGAGGCGGTGAGCCAATTTTCCAGTGATATTTTTTTTCCATTTTATAAAAATTGTTGTGTTGTTGGTATGGCATCCCAAGTGCGGCCATTCAGTTCGCGGCCATTCTGCTTTTTTGCCCGTTTTTTGCCGTCAGCACCCCATCCGCCCCATTGTTTGAAGAAAAATGCCACGCCAGCCGTTTCACATTGATTGCAAATGGCATTCACCCATTCTTGTTTCATGGGGCGTGCTCGTGGGCCGGATTCGCCTCCCACAATGACCCAATGTATTCCATTAAGATCCAGTTCACCAATGTCCTCTAGCAATGGTTCAACTGAGAGAAATCGGATGTGGGCATCAATTTGGCGCAAATGGTCAATTCTTGGAATGCCATATTTACGGTCTTCAACCGAAACCCCAAGCCAAGCATTGGATGGAGCCGACTTTTCTTTGAAATATTCGGCCATGCGTTCTGCCCGCTTTGTCAATATCTGAAAAGTATGCTGTGTTGCTTGGCTGATTACATCAAACACTTGGTCGATGTAATCAAACGGTACATCATCATGGAACAAGTCAGACATAGAGTTAACAAAATATGTTGTCTTCGTCTTGCGCTTTAGCGGATCTTGAAGACGACTTGGCAGAATGGCAAGTTTAAATCCCTGTTCATAACCGGGGACTTTCATTGCCTGCAAGCGCATAGACATGCTTTCCGCGTAGCAATTCTTGCACCCAGGGGACACTTTCGTACATCCTACTGTTGGATTCCATGTCCGTTCTGTCCATTCAATTTTGCTAACTGCTGTCATTTGAATTCACAGGTGTTTTTTCCGCTTTCGCGATGAGTATGCAATTGGAGGGTGGTTCAGCTTAACAAGAAGCTTTTGAGAGCATGTTGTATATTAAACACCTTCTTCCCCCAACTGCGCCAACAAATCCGCCTGATGTTCATGAATCAATGGTTCGACGACCGGGTCTAAATCGCCTTCCATAATCGAATCCAATCGGTATAGCGTTAGGTTGATGCGGTGGTCGGTCAGGCGGCCTTGCGGGAAGTTGTAGGTGCGGATGCGTTCGGAGCGGTCGCCACTGCCGACTTGCAGTTTGCGGTCGGCGGCGATTTCAGAACTGCGCTTTTCTTGCTGCGCCGCGAGGATGCGGGATTTCAGCAGCGACATGGCGCGGGCGCGGTTTTTGTGCTGCGAGCGTTCGTCTTGGCATTCGACGACCGTGCCGGTGGGGATGTGGGTGATGCGGATGGCGGATTCGGTGCGGTTGACGTGCTGGCCGCCGGCGCCGGAGGCGCGGTAGGTGTCCACTTTCAAGTCGGCCGGGTTGATGTCCACGTCGTCGATTTCGTCCACTTCCGGCAGCACGGCGACGGTGCAGGCGGAAGTGTGGATGCGGCCTTGCGCTTCGGTGGCGGGGACGCGCTGGACGCGGTGGGTGCCGGACTCGAATTTAAGTTGCGAGTAGACGTCTTGGCCGCTGACGCGGACGATGATTTCTTTGTAGCCGCCGAGTTCGCCTTCGCTTTCGCTGATGACTTCGGGCTTCCAGCCTTTCAGTTCGGCGTAGCGGATGTACATGCGGTAGAGGTCGGCGGCGAACAGGCCGGCTTCGGCGCCGCCGGTGCACGCGGATTTCGATGAAGATGTTGCGCTCGTCGT
>JBJSYU010000456.1:0-2799 GCA_046089945.1 Candidatus Methylumidiphilus sp. | reverse complement strand
CGGCCCAGAGGGAGGCGGCCATAATCAGCAGAACGAGTGCGAGGAAGCGGGGCATGTTCGATCCTGTTTGCGCGCGATAAGGTCAATGAGGAAGGCTGGTTAGAGCCAATGATAATACAAATCCACCGCCCGCACTGCCGTGGCGCAGGTGGCCCAACAGGCGGCCGCAAAATTTCGCTGGCGCCGGCCGCCTTCCTAAAGGCGGGTTCTTGTGCGTTGATTAAGGTAACAGGCCATTTACTCGACAAACAAGCCGCCCCGCCTGCGCTTGGTGGATTCTTGGCGTCAATTCCCGTATCTTTCCCCTATCGCCCTTCGCCGGCGTCCTGGCTTGCGCGGCAGGCCCTGCGGCGGATCTTTTCAGGACGCCCCCTTCCCATTTGCTGACCCCCAGACACTTTTAAAGCGGAGACTCGTATGCCAAACACCGCCACACTGCGACTAGACGACAAAACTTACGATCTGCCGATCATCGTCGGCACCGAAGGCGAGCAGGCCATGGACATCACGCGCCTGCGCGACAGCACCGGCTACATCACGCTGGATTCGGGCTATGGCAATACCGGCGCCTGCCTGTCTTCCATCACTTTCATCGACGGCGAGCAGGGGATTTTGCGCTACCGGGGCATCGACATCGCCGAATTGTGCGAGAAGTCCACGTTCATGGAGGTCTCCTACCTGCTGATTTACGGCCACCTGCCGACAGCGGATGAGTTCGTGCGCTTCAAGGAGCGGGTGCATCGGCATTCCTTGATCCACGAGGACATGAAGAGCTTTTTCACCTCCTACCCCGGCCACGCCCACCCGATGGCGATCCTGTCGGCGATGGTGTGTTCGCTGTCGGTCTACCACCCGACCTTGTTGCAGCCCGACCAGACCGCCGAAGACCGCGACGAGACCATCACCCGGCTGCTGTCGCAGTTGCGCGTGCTAGCGGCGTTCGCCTACAAGCGCTCGGTTGGCGAGGCGTTTGTCTACACCTGCCCGCGGCTGGACTACCTGTCTAATTTCCTGCACATGATGTTCACCACGCCGATGAACGAATACATCCCGGACGAGCTGATTCGCAAGACCTTGGATGTGTTGTTCATCGTCCACGCCGACCACGAGCAAAACTGCTCCACGTCCACCGTGCGCATGGTGGGCTCCTCCAAGGCCAATTTGTTCGCGTCGCTGTCGGCCGGTATTTGCGCACTGTGGGGGCCGTTGCACGGCGGCGCCAACCAGGCGGTGATTGAGATGCTGGAGGCCATCCAGGCCGACGGCGGCAGCCATCAAAAATACATCGAGAAAGCCAAGAACAAGGACGACCCGTTCCGGCTGATGGGCTTCGGCCACCGTGTCTATAAAAACTACGACCCGCGCGCGCAGTTGCTGAAAACCTACTGCGACAAGGTGTTGGCGCATTTGGGCGTGCATGACCCGATCCTCGACATTGCCAAGGGGTTGGAGGAGGCGGCGCTGACCGACCCCTATTTCATCGAGCGCAAGCTCTATCCGAATGTGGATTTCTATTCCGGCATCATCTACCGGGCGCTGAAGATCCCCACCAACATGTTCACGGTGATGTTCGCCCTAGGCCGTCTGCCGGGCTGGATTGCACACTGGAAGGAAATGATCGAAGACCCCGGCATGAAAATCGCCAGACCCCGGCAGATTTACACGGGGGAGGGCTTGCATCCGTACACGCCCATTGGCGAGCGGGGCTAAATTTGGCGGGCTTGCTGCGTGGAGGGGGTGACTTTTTGCTGTCAGCCACCCAGGAGTTGTGCTATATAGTGAGTGCGCGTTCAGGTTAAGCGAACTCAGACCCCAGCAACGGGACTTAGTTCCATAACCCCGCGTTCAACAAGATGTGTTTACCTTCAATTGATCGTTTAGGGCCGCAACACGTTACGGTTGCCTAGGCATTAAGCGTTCATCCTTTTCAGGAGTTTCGACCATGAAAACCACGCAACAAGGCTTTACCCTCATCGAGCTGATGATCGTCATCGCGATCATCGGCATCTTGGCCGCAGTGGCCATCCCCGCCTACCAAGACTACACCGCCCGCGCCCAAGCCTCCGAAGGCTTCAGCTTGGCGGATGGCGTCAAGTCCAGCATCGCTGACATTTGGACGAACTCTGGCAGCTTCTCGACCGCCACCAGTGGCAACTTGGGCATCCCGCAGCCGGGTTCAGTCACGGGCAAATACGTCGCAACCGTCGGCGTGAGCAGCGGAACAATCACCGTCACGATGAAAGGGGCGGGCTCTGTTGCCGCGCCTATCGGCGGCAAGACATATACCATCGTGCCTTCAACGGCAGGCGGTGGCTCTTTAAACTGGGCTTGTGTGGCCGGCACCGGCGCCACGGGTGTACTGGCCAAGTATCTGCCAAAGTCTTGCAGCTAATCCGCAATGCCTGATATCCAGTCAGCACTGGATAATCGAACGCCCCGCAAGGGGCGTTCTTTTTATGTGTGCCACGGCGAGGCGAGTGGGGCAGGCGGCTACGGTGAAAATTTTTGTTACGCTGTCGAATTTCCTGGATTTGTGATATATAGTTAAGGCGCGTTCAGGCTTAAGCGGAAGTAGACCCCGGTTACGGGGTGTAGTTCCACGCAGCCCCCGCGTTCAATCAAGATGTGTCTATTTTTTGACCGTTTAGGGCCGCAACACGTTACGGCTGCCTAGGCGTTAAGCGTTCACCCACTTTCTGGAGTTTCGACCATGAAAACCACGCAACAAGGCTTCACCCTCATCGAGCTGATGATCGTCATCGCGATCATCGGCATCTTGGCCGCAGTGGCCATCCCCGC
>JBJSYU010000455.1:0-5908 GCA_046089945.1 Candidatus Methylumidiphilus sp. | reverse complement strand
ATTCGGGGTTGAATTTCTGCCCCAGGGCGTCTATCGGCTTGACGTTGTTTTTTTCCAGCACGCTGAGGAACTGCTTTAAGGTCAGTTCGCTGCCTTCGCGCAGTCTGGCGACTTCGGGGGTGTCGCCCGCGGCAGCTTGGATGCCCAGTTCCAGGCTGTCCAGCACCACCAGCAAATCGCGGGCAAAGCGTTCGACGGCGAATTTGCGCGAATCTTGGATTTCTTTTTCGGTGCGCCGGCGCAGGTTTTCCATGTCGGCCTGGGTGCGCAGGAATTGGTCGCGGTATTGTTCGGATTTCAGCAGGGCGGCCGCCAGTTTGGCGGATAACTCGTCGATGGGGCCGGTGGGTTTGGCGGTTTCCGCGTCGTCTTCGGCCGGGATGAATTCGGCGGTGTCGGCGGTTTCTGCTGTCTCCGGGGCGGCTTCATCCTCGGCCAGCAGCAATTCTTCCGCTTCGGGGGCTTGCGGCGGCTGTTTGCCGCTGTCTTCGGGCAAAGACTGCTCTTCGCTCATGTGTGTTTGGCTCCTGAATGGCTGTAAGTCTTTTTAAAACAAGGCGCGTCCCGATTAAAGGACACGCCTTGCGAGGTTAAATTAAGTCCGGGCTTTATGATGGGGACAAAGACTTGTGATTCAAGGCCGCGCTTAACAATTTTGCGGTCAAGTCCACCATGGGGATGACGCGCTCGTATTTCATGCGCGTCGGGCCGATGACGCCCAACACGCCGACGCTGTGGTCGTCGATGGCATAGGAGGCGGTGACGAGGCTGCACTGGTCGAAGGCTTGGTGGCCGGATTCTTCGCCGATGAAAATTTTCACGCCGGAGGTTTCCAGGCAGCGATCCAGCAAATGCACCAAGTCTTCCTTTTGGCGGAACGCGGAAAACAGCGAGCGCAGGCGCTCCATGCTGGCGAGTTCGTCGAAGTCCATCAAGTTCATTTCGCCGGCCAGCATGAAGCCTTTGCGGCGCAGCGGTTGTTCGCCGGCGGGCAGCGCCAGTTCGGCGATTTCGGCGGCTTGGATGGCTTCGCGGTTCATTTGCTCGCGGGTGTTGTGCAGTTCTTGCAGCAGAAGTTCGCGGATCGTGGCCAGATCCTTGCCGGCATAGGTGGCGTTGAGGTAGTTGGCGGCGGCGGTCAGTTCGGCCGGGCTGAATTTGCGGGCGGGGTGGATGATGCGGTTTTGCACCTCCTGTTCGTTGGTGACGAGGATCACCAAAATGCGCTGTTCGGACAGGGCCAAGAATTCGATCATGCGGAAGGTGACGCTCTCCCGCCTCGGCAAGGTGACGAGGCCGGCCATGTGGGTCATGTCGGCCAACAGCCGCGAGGCGGTTTCCAGCATTTCGTCGGCGTCGTCCAACGGCTCCAAATCGCGCTGGAACTGGCGGATGATGTCTTGTTGCAGCGGCTTGACGGTCAATAGTGCGTCAATGAAAAAGCGGTAGCCGCTGACCGTGGGCATGCGCCCGGCCGAGGTGTGCGGGGCGGTGATTAGCCCCATATCTTCCAGATCGGCCATGACATTGCGGATCGTCGCCGGGCTGAGGCTTAAGCCCGCCTCCCGCGACAGGGCGCGCGAACCCACTGGCTGGCCGTCGCTGATGTAGCGTTCCACCAGCACCTTCAGCAGGTGTTGGGCGCGTTCGTTCAACCCGGAATATTTTGAAATATCGCTCATCGCAGCCTTTTGTAACTTTGTTTCAACACCCTAGCAACCTCAATGCCAAAGTAGCAACCGCTGGATAATGTGTCAAGAAGCACATACTATAATCGCCAAACCCGCCCGGCGGGCGCCCATCGTGGCGGTCGCCCCGACCTGTTAAACCGTGTCCACATTTGTGAGGAACCCTACCATGCAAGGCGACAGCAAAGTCATCGAGTACCTGAACCGCGCCCTAGGCCACACGCTGGTCGGCATCAACCAATATTTTCTGCATGCGCGGATGTTCAAAAACTGGGGGCTGAACCAGCTCAACGGCAAGGTCTACCACGCCTCCATCGCCGAGATGAAGCATGCCGACGCGCTGATCGAGCGCATCCTGTTTTTGGAGGGCTTGCCGAATCTGCAAGAACTCGGCCGGCTGCGCATCGGCGAGGCGCCTTTGGAGATGTTGCAAAGCGATTTGCAGTTTGAGACGCAGGCCGTGGCGCTGCTGCGCGAGGCCATCGCCCAGTTTGAAAAGCTGTCCGACTTCGTCTCCCGCGACCTGCTGCAAGAGATTTTGGAGAAAAAGGAAGAACACATCGACTGGCTGGAGACGCAATTGTCGCTGGCGGCCAGCATCGGGCTGGAAAATTACTTGCAGTCGCAGATCTAGCCTTAACGTCTTCGGCATCCCCTAAAACCCACACCATTTCGCCCCATGACCGAACGCCGCGCCCCACTGATGGACAGTCTGTTCCGGCGCATTGCCCTGATCGGCAAGCCCGACGCCAAGCGCATCGGGCCAACCCTCGCCTCCCTGTACGGGCATTTGCATGCGCGCGGCTGCGAGGTGCTGGTCGAGCAAGCCTGCGCCCGCTTCATCCACGGCGCGCCGCAAAGCGTGCCGCTGGCGGAACTGGGCGGGCAATGCGACTTGGCGATAGTCGTCGGCGGCGACGGCAGCTTGCTGACCGCCGCCCGCGTCCTGTCTGAACATGATGTGCCGATTATCGGCGTGAACCTCGGCCGGCTGGGGTTTTTGGTGGACATTTCCCCGCAAGTCGCCCTGGCCAGCCTGGACGACATTTTGGCCGGCCAGTTTCGCAAGGAGGAGCGCCATTTGCTGCGGGCGGAAATCCTGCGCAAAGGCGAGTCTGTCGCCGTGCAGACCGCCGTCAACGATGTGGTCGTGCATCGCTGGAATTCCACCAGCATGATCGAAATCGTCTGCTTCATCGACGGCGTGTTCCTGAACTCGCAGCGCTCCGACGGGCTGATCGTCTCGACGCCGACCGGCTCGACGGCATATGCGATGTCCGGCGGCGGGCCGATCCTCTACCCGACGCTGAAAGCGATTGAACTAGTGCCGATCAATCCGCATTCGCTGACCAACCGCCCGATTGTCATCGCCGAGGACAGCGTGGTGGAAATCGCCTTCCGCCCCAGCAAGGACTTCCGGGCGCGGATCGCCTGCGACAATGTGTCGATCCCCGACATCGAGGTCAACGACCACATCCGCGTCGCCAAGGCGGAGAAGCCGTTCCGCATCCTGCACCCGCTGAACCATGATTTTTTTGAACTGCTCCGCGCCAAACTCAATTGGAGCGGCGGCTACCACCATTAAGCCATGCTGGAACACCTGAGCATCAAAGATCTGGCCGTCGTCGAAGCCCTTTCCCTGGAACTGGACACCGGGCTGACGGTGCTGACCGGCGAGACCGGGGCCGGCAAATCCATTTTGCTGACCGCGCTGGGGCTGGCCTTGGGCGACCGCGCCGATGCCGGCTATGTCCGCCCCGGCGCGGTTCGCGCCGAAATCGATCTGGCGTTTTCGTTGGCCGACGCCGCCTCGGCCAAGCGCTGGCTGGAGGACAACGACTTGCTGGACGAGGGCGGCGAGTGTCTGATCCGCCGCGTGGTCAACGCCGACGGGCGTTCCCGCGCCTTCATCAACAGCCGCCCGGCCACCTTGCAGTCGCTGCAAGCCCTGGCCTCGCGGCTGGTGGAAATCCACGGCCAGCATGCGCATTTGCGCCTGCTCGACAGCGCCGAGCAGCGCCGCCTGTTGGACGCCGCCGCCGGCCACAAGGCTTTGCTGGACGCCGTGGCCGAGGCTTATCGGCGCTGGCGGGCGGTGCGCGAGGAGTTGGACGCCCGCCGCCGCGCCGCCCATGACGGCGAAAACCGGCTGGAACTGCTGCGCTACCAGATCGAGGAAATGGAGCAGCACGGCGTGGAGGGGCTGGACTATGACGCGCTCAGCGAAGAACACGGGCTACAGGCGAACATGGAAAAAATCCTGTCCTCAGGCCAGACGCAACTGGAATTGCTGTATGAGAACGACCAACACGCGGTCAACGGGATGCTGGGGCAGGCCATCCACGCTTTGGCCGAAATCGGCCAAATCGCGCCGGAGTTCAACGGCATCGCCGAACTGCTCGGCGAAGCGCGGATTCAGGTGAAAGAGGCGGCCTCGGAATTGCGGCGGCAGTTGGATCGGCTGGAAGCCGACCCGAAGCGGCTGGCCTGGCTGGACGAAAAGCTGGCCGATTTGCACCGGCTGGCGCGCAAGCATCAAGTGCCGCCGCGTGAGTTGCGCCAGCATGTGGAACGCTTGCGCGCCGACCTCGGCGGCATCGAACTCGGCGCGGAAAAAATCGCCGAGCTGCAAGGGCGGATCGACGCGCTGGAACACGATTACCGCGAACTCGCCGGGCAGTTGAGCGCCAGCCGAACCGCCGCCGCCGAACGCCTGCAAACGCGCATCGCCGAGTTGATCCGCGAACTGGGCATGCCGCAGGGGCGCTTCTTGGTTGAACTCAGCGCCGAAGCCAACCCAGCGCCGACGCCCTTCGGCAACGACCGCATCGACTTCCCGGTCAGCGCCAACCCCGGCCTGCCGCCACGCCCGCTGGGCAAAGTCGCCTCCGGCGGCGAACTGTCGCGCATCAGCCTCGCCATCCAAGTCGCCGCCACCGACGCCAAGACCACGCCGACCTTGGTTTTCGACGAGGTGGACAGCGGCATCGGCGGCGGCGTGGCCGAAGTCGTCGGCCAAAAACTCCGCGCCTTGGGCGAAAGCCGCCAAATATTCTGCGTCACCCACTTGCATCAAGTGGCCGCGCTTGGGCATCATCATTTGCTGGTGGAGAAGGCCACAGGCCCCACCAGCACGCAAACCCATGTGCGCCCGTTGACGCCGGGCCAGCGCAAGCACGAAATCGCCCGCATGCTAGGCGGCCTGCGCATCACCGAACACACCCTCGCCCATGCCGAGGAAATGCTGGCCGGCCGCGACAGCGGCGGGGCAGGCCCTTAAAGCTTGACTATCGCCTTAACAGGCAAGGCACCGCCATGATTAAAGTCATAAGCATTGAATTCTCGGATTGGATGGTCGAGGGAGCGCAGGGAGTGGAAGAGTTGGGCATGTTTGCCCACCACGAGGAGGCGGTCTCGGCCATCTGGATGCACTTGGTGCAAACCCGCAGGCACCACGCCTACCTGCTGTTCAAGCGCCAACCCCTGCTGCTGCGCTGGCAACCGAACCACACGGTGTTCTGGGGGACGGTGCAAGGCGGGGTTCCCCGCATGTACCAAGAGCCGATGGACTCGTCTGCCGCCAAGCGGACGTTCAAGCTCTACAAGGCTTGACCGCCTTCGGCGCGGCAAAACCCGCCTGAGGCGGTATTGCGCCACAGGCTTATGCAATCTCGGTGACATTCAACCGCTTTTTGTGACAAAATCCCTATTTTCAGAGGAGTAAGCTACGATGCGAGTCATTCTTCTGGGCAGCCCCGGATCAGGCAAAGGCACCCAGGCCCAGTTCATCACCGAAAAATTCGCCATCCCGCAAATCTCGACCGGCGACATGCTGCGCGCCGCCGTCAGGGCCGGCACGCCGCTGGGGCTGGAGGCGAAAAAAATCATGGACGCGGGCCTGCTGGTGTCCGATGAGATCATCTTGGGGCTGATCCAAGAGCGCATCCAAGCCGAGGATTGCCAAAACGGCTTCCTGTTCGACGGCTTCCCCCGCACGATTGCCCAAGCCGACGGGCTGGAGGCGATGGGCATCGGCCTAGACCATGTGCTGGAAATCGCCGTGGAGGACGAGGAAATCATCCGCCGCATGAGCGGTCGCCGCGTCCACCCCGGATCGGGCCGGACGTATCACATCCTGTTCAACCCGCCGCGCCAGGACGGCATTGACGATGAAACCGGCGAGCCTTTGGTGCAGCGCGCCGACGACAGCGAGGAGACCG
>JBJSYU010000454.1:0-2637 GCA_046089945.1 Candidatus Methylumidiphilus sp. | reverse complement strand
CCAGCGCCGCCGCGCCGCCGCCGGCCCCCAGCAAAATTTGAAAGCGCTCGTCGAACTTGCCCAAGTCATGCCACAGCGCCGCCTTGGCGAGGGCATCGGCAACGTCTTGCGGCAACTGCGGGTGGGTGAAGGCGCGCGCCCACGCGGCCACGCGGCGCAAATGCTCCGGCAAAGGCACCGCGACGCCGGCGACGTGTTCGGGGATGGGTGCGCCGACGATCAGCGCCACGCCGCCGGGATAGTCGCGCAGACGCCACGCGCCTTTAGCTTGCAGCCCGGCCAGTTTCAGCAAAGCCCGCTCGCTGATGGGGTCGTTCTCGTCGTAGTAAGCCGCCAGCCAGTCCGCCGCCTGCGGCTGTAAGGCCGGATGGATGCGGTGGCTTTCACACACATCGGCCACTGCGGCGCTGCTGTCCGGCGCCCAGCCCCAGGCGTCGCCGCCGCCATAATGGCAAGGCGCGACCACCGTCAGCCCCGCCCGCAGCGCCAGATTGGCGGCGGCGACCGGCGGCAGCGGCTCGCCGTCCCACAGCGCCACCGGCCTGTCGCCCAATTGCGCCAGCCAGCCGTGCAGTTCCCACACCGGCAGGCTCAAGGTTTCGGCGGCGGTCGGCGGCAGCGCGTCCAGATAAGCCGCCCACTGTTGCGGGTCGTCCGGCAAATCGGCCCGCCACACCAGCGCCGCCTCCGGCCTGGACTGCCAGCCGCGCAGCCACGGCGCGACATCGCAATGGCGGCGCACACTGGTTTGCGCCAACGCCCGCACATCGGCCGCGCCGAGCAGCGGATAGTCCGGCGCTTCGGCGGCCGGCAAGGCCAGCCCGCGCAGCGCCGCCGGCGACAAATCAAAGGTTTTGCCCTTGCCGCCGCGCGCCGCCAGCCAGTCCCAAGCCGCCGGCAACGCTTCGCCATACACCTGATCCGGCTTCTTGCCGGGCTTGCCGCCGACAATCACCAACGGCGCCTGCGGCAAGACGCCGCCCCGGTTCAACCGCCCGGCGCGTTGCAGCAGCGCGGGCAGGCTGGCGAGTTCGGACACCATGCCGTCAAAATCCAAATCCGCGCCGACCTCGATGGTCTGCGTCGCCACCACAAACAGCGGCGCACGCCCGGCCGGGGCGGGCCGCAACACCCATTGCCCGTCTTCCAGCGCCCATTCGTCCGCCGCCGCCGCGCCGCGTGAGGCGGCGTCGATGCGCGGCAGAAAATCGCCGAGAATGCGCTCGCGGTCGGCGCGGCGCACCCGCCCGGTCAACAGACAGGCGTCGCCCTGCGGCCGGAGCAGCGCAAACACGCGGCGGGCGGTGCTGACGCGGTTGCACACCACGGCGACGACCGCCGCCCCGTCCTCGCGCAGCGCCTGCGCCTGCAAGGCCAAAGTCTCCGCCAGCGCGTCGCCGCCGCATTTCACCAAACGGGTATCTTTGCGCGCCTGCAAGCGCTGGCCCAATGCTTTGTCGGCGTAGTCTTTGGCGTCCAGGCCAAAGCCGCCGCCATCGCGTGGCGTCGCCGACAACAGCAACACCCGCCAAGGCAAACCCAAGCCGTCGCGGCGCAGCCGGCGGATGGCCGCCAGCGTCGCGGCGAACGGCGCGGAAATGTGCGCCTCGTCCAGCACCAGCAGCGCATCGTTGCCGGCCAGCCCGGCATGCATCGGCGCGACATGGCGCGAACTGCCATAGGCGCGGAACAGCAGCCGCGAACCCAGCAAATCCACCGTCGTCGTGATGACCGCCGGCGCCGTCGGGTCGTCCACGCCCATGTCGCCGATATTCAAACCGCCGTGCAAAGTGGCGATGCGCAGCCCCGGCAACACGCCGCGCAGGTCTTCCGCGCTGCGGGCGACGGCATCGACGACGATCTGCCGATCCACGCACCAATACAGCCGCGTCGGCATGTCCGCCCAGCCCTGCGAGCGCCCCCAGGCCCAAATGTCCAACAGCGTCGTCTTGCCGCTGCCGGTCGGCAAATCCAAGCTGTCCGGCCAACGCCCCGCCGCCAAGTCCTCGGCCAGCCGGATTTGCCAAGGATAAGGGTTGCGCTTGCGCAAGCGTTGATACCAAATTTGGAATGGGGTCATTAGGGTTGCGTGGGGGTGGGTTTTTGAAGGAACGATGGCCTGCGCAGCATAACGCAGGGCCAGCACGTTTGTCAGTCGGCGATGTTGGCCGGGCGCGGAGTAGGGGCGACCGGCCGGTCGCCCCTACTGGGCTTCAACTTAGCGCCCTCCGAAAAGGGCGCGGTAATGGTGTACCAGCGGGCGCCGGCGCGGGTGGTTTCCCAGCTTCAACGCAGCGCCCTCCGAAAAGGGCGCGGTAATGCCGTGGATGACGTCGGTCTCGTTGCCTTCTTTGCCGCTTCAACGCAGCGCCCTCCGAAAAGGGCGCGGTAATGCCAGTAAACGAGCCGGCGGCATAGTCCACGGTGCCGCTTCAACGCAGCGCCCTACGAAAAGGGCGCGGTAATAAGGGGCGGGCGTTTAGCCCGCTGGTGTCAGTGCGCGCTTCAACGCAGCGCCCTCCGAAAAGGGCGCGGTAATAAGGTCTCAAGCGTGATTGTAAACCTTGACTTGTTTTTGAGGCCCCAGTTTCAATTATCTTGCCAGTTTTGTTCTCGATAGCGTCGGTTTCAGTGCCG
>JBJSYU010000453.1:0-3800 GCA_046089945.1 Candidatus Methylumidiphilus sp. | reverse complement strand
CTTGCCGGCCCTCTTGCCGGCCTTCTTGCCGACCTTGTTGCCGGCCCTCTTGTCGGCCTTCTTGCCGGCCCTCTTCTCTTAAAATCGCCGCTAAACCCCTGGTCTTGTCTCCGCTGTCGTTGATGTATTCGGCGCGGTAGCGCGCCACTTCGCCTTCGCTGAGATCGGCGTAGGCGTCTATGAAGTCGATGTATTTCTGTTGCTTGGCGGTATTTTGCTCCAAGTGGTAAAGCCCTTCAACGGCGCTGTGGTAGATATCCAGCCGTCGCTCGTCGGGATGGCGCATGTTGGGCAGGTTGAGCCGCGCCACGATATTGCCGCTGTTAAGGTATTCTTCGGCGGGCAGCAGCGACAAGGCGCAATGGATGAATTCAAAGGACAGATAGGCTTTGTCGTCGTCGCCTAGGTGTAGCGCCAGCGGGTATGGGCCGGGGCGCAGAAATACGACGACCGGCACCAGCCGCGTGGTTTTCAGCATTTCCGCCAAGTCCACGCAGTAATGAATCAGCCGGTGGATGGAGAATTTGCGCGGGTCGGTTTCTTCTTCGACGACAAACACCACGGCCGCCCGCCGCCCGTCCGGCCATTCGATTTTCAGCGGCACGTCGAGCCTGCGGTAATGGCTGCCTAGGCTTTCTTGCAGTTGTTCTTCGCGGATGGGGGTTATCGTCGCCTCGCCCAGGTCGCGGACATGGGCAAAGAATTCCAGCGCCGCCGCCGGGTAGTCGAGGATTAGGTTTTTGAAGCTTTGGTCGTGATCCATAGGATGGTATTGGCCGGGGTTGCTGGCAGTGCTGCCGGTCGCGCGGTGGGCGCAAGCCAGTTAAAAAAACGCCCCGGCCAGTTTCCCGGCCGGGGCGTTTGTCAGGCTAGATGGCTATTGCAAGCCTGTTGAGCTTACTTCGGCAGTGCGAACACGGTGAACACGCCGCCGAGTTTGGAGTGGGCCTTCAGGCTCTTGTACGCGCCGACCGCGCCCAAGCCTGCGGTGTCTTCGTCCAAGCCGGCCGCTTCGCCCACGCCCGCCCAGCCGCCTAGGCCGGAGAGGACGCCGACGTACTGCTTGCCGTTGTGCGACCAAGTGCTGACGTTGCCGATGATGCCGGACGGGGTCTTGAACTTGTACAGTTCAGCGCCGGTGTTGGCGTCGCGCACTTTCAGGTAGCCTTCCAGCGTGCCGTAGATGACCACGTCGCCGGCGGTGGCGACCATGCCGCCCCACAGGGAGAACGGCTCGTCGATGGCCCAGGCGATTTTGCCGGTGGTCGGATCCCACGCGGTGAACGCGCCCATGTTGGTGCTGTTGTTCTTCTCGCCGGTCTTGACGTCTTTGCCCGCCGGGAAGATGTTCAGCGTCGCGCCGACATACGGCTGGCCGGCGGTGTACTCAACCTGGAACGGCTCGTAGGTCATGCAGGTGTGGTTGCCGGGGATGTAGATCAGCTTAGTTTTCGGCGACCAGGTGACCGGCGGCTGGTTCTTCGCGCCCATGGCGGACGGGCAGACCAGATCGTCGTCGGCGGTGCCGGGCTTCTTGTCCGGGCCTGCGCCTTGCGCGACGTCTTCGCCACCGGTTTGGGTGGAGTACTTGGCATTGACCTGCGGACGGCCAGTCTTCATGTCAACATGGTCAACCCAGTTGACGGCCTTGTAGAACTTCTCGGCCACCAGCAGTTCGCCGGTCGCGCGATCCAGGGTGTAGCCCAGGCCGTTGCGGTCGAAGTGGGTCAGCAGCGCGGTGTGCTCTTTGCCGCTGGCGTCCTTCATCGGGGTGTCCACCAGCATCATTTCGTTGATGCCGTCGAAGTCCCATTCGTCGTGCGGGGTCATCTGGTAAACCCACTTGGCGGCGCCGGTGTCGGCGTCACGCGCCCAAATGGTCATCGACCATTTGTTGTCGCCGGGGCGCTGCACGGGGTTCCAGGTGGAGGGGTTGCCGGAGCCGTAGTAGACCAGGTTCAGCTTCGGATCGTAGCTGTACCAGCCCCAGGTGGTGCCGCCGCCGATCTTCCACTGGTCGCCCTGCCAAGTCTTCAAGGAGGAGTCCTTGCCGACCGGGGTGACTTTGCCGTCGGCCCAAGTGGTGGTCTTGTCGGGGTCGATCTTCATTTCGGCGTCGGGGCCGGTGCTGTAAGCCTTCCACGCCAAGCTGCCGTCTTTGATGTTGTAGGCGGCGACATAGCCGCGGACGCCGTATTCGCCGCCGGAGATGCCGGTGATGACTTTGTCCTTCACGACCAGCGGGGCGTTGGTGTTGGTCTCACCTTTCTTGGTGTCGCCGTTTTTGGCTTTCCAAGCCAGCTTGCCGGTCTTCGCGTCCAGGGCGATCAGGGTGGCGTCGCCTTGAGCCAGGAAGACTTTGCCGTCGCCGTAGGCCAAGCCACGGTTGACGACGTCGCAGCACATGACGCCGATGACTTGCGTCTGGTCGGTGCCGGCGTCAGCGGAGTAGGTGTATTCCCACACGACGCTCTGGGTGTCTTGGTTCAGCGCGTAGATTTTATGGGGGTAGCCGGTGTGGATGTAGATCAGGCCATCGACGACCAGCGGGCCGCCTTCGTGTCCGCGCAACGCGCCGGTGGAGAACGTCCACACCGGTTGCAGGTTCTTCGCGGTGTCCTTGTTGATTTCGGTCAGCGAACTGTAGCGGTTGCCGTAGTAGTCCCCACCCCAAGTGGCCCAGTTTTTGGAATCCTTGGACAGGGCTTCGATTTCAGCGTTAGCTTGGGAAATGCCGGGGGCTGCCACTAAGGCGGCGACAACGCCAGCCACCAGCAAATTCGAGCGCTTTTTCATAAAGTTATCTCCTCGTAAACCGCGCCAGCGGAGTACAAAACGTTTCAGTTGAATGCCAATTGGGCCTTGGTGCGCAAGGGACGGATGCCTGATTATTGACGGGAAGCTTTCCCTAAAGTTTTGTGAAAATTTCACGGCACCCTGTCACGGTGCGTAATTTGTCTTCTTTCGGTTCAAAAGTCAACACGAATCGCACGTCGTCCGGGGCTTGCGGGCGAAAGCGGGCGGGGAGTTGAACATCCTCGCCCATCGGCAGACAATGCCACCTTTTGCGCATTGCGACGGGCGGCCCACATGACTGTTAATAAGACCCTCACTTTAATAGCCGCCTTGCTGGCGGCAAGCCTAGCCTTGTCCCCGGCATCGGCCGAACCCCTGCATCTCGAAGAAGTCGCGGCGGGCGTGTTTGTGCATCAAGGCGTCCATGCGCTGCCCGACCGCCACAACCACGGGGAAATCGCTAACATCGGCTTCATCGTCGGCGAGCGCTGCGTCGCGGTGATCGACACCGGCGGCAGTCCGGCGCAGGGGCGGGCGCTGAAAGCGGCCATCGCGGCGAAGACCGCCGTGCCGGTGTGCTATGTCATCAACACCCATGTCCACCCCGACCATATTTATGGCAACGCCGCGTTCAAGGCGCCGGGCGTGGCGTTTGTAGGCCACCGCAAGCTGGCGCAGGCGATGGCGGCGCGGGCGTCTTATTATTTGGATAAAGCCGGGCGTGACCTCGATAACGGCGTGCAAGTGGGCGACCTCATTCCGCCTAACCGCACGGTGGACGCGGTGCTAATGCTGGATCTGGGCGGGCGGCAACTGACGCTGACCGCCCACGGCCCGGCGCACACCGACAACGATCTGACGGTGTTCGACGACAAGACGCGGACATTGTGGCTGGCCGATTTGCTGTTTTTAGGCCATGTGCCGGTGGTCGATGGCAACCTGCTCGGCTGGCTGAAGGAGTTGGCGGCCTTGAAAAAGATCGACGCGAAACTGGCAATCCCCGG
>JBJSYU010000452.1:0-4181 GCA_046089945.1 Candidatus Methylumidiphilus sp. | reverse complement strand
GGCCAGTTCGGCGAGGCTGACGCCGCGCACCTTGAGCAGCGCCAGCAGGAACTGGGCGAGGAAGCCGGTCCTCGCGCCGTGCCAGGGCAGGTGTCCGGCCAGGACGGCCTTGAGTTCGCGGATCGGGTCGTTCGGGGAGGCTGTCATCGGGGCGGGAAAAAGCACTTAGTCTACCCCATGGCAATCAATCGGTTAAGTTTTTGTCCTGTACTTAGAAAGCGCCCACAAAATGCGCGGCGGCTTGATCGTAGGCGCAAAACCGGGTTACATAGCGCCCAAACCCATCCCAAATCGACACAAAGGCAGCAATGTTGACAGCACTCTTTTCCCAGTCCGCCAGCGCGGGCTGGCGGATCTTGGCAGGCGCAAGCCTGTTGTTTTTCCTCAGTTCCCAGTTGGCGCAAGCGGCGCAAGACAGCCCGGCGGCAAACCCGTCCAACGCCGTTTCCGCCCCCGCCAAGGCGCAGGCGCCGGCGGCAGCGAAGCCCGCCGCGCCAACACAGCCCCCGCCGCCGCCCGCCCCCGCCACGCCACAGGCGCAAGCCATCCAAGCGCTAATCAAATCAGGCACTTTGCCCAAATTACGCTATGGCCGCTTCTCCGACCATCAGGCGCATTTGGAAACGCTGTATCAATCCTCCGGCTACGCGCCACTGTGGACACAGGCCGGCAAAGCCACTGCGCAGGCGCAGAAAACCATCGCCAGCTTGGCGACGGCGGACGAGAAAGGGCTGAACAGCGCCGACTACGACGCCGAATGGCTGCGCAAAGCGTTTGACGGGGTGACCACCGCCAACGCGCAGGACGCCGCCGCCTTTGACGTAGCCCTGAGCCTGTCGCTGATGCGCTATGCCTCCAATCTATACATGGGCCGGATCAACCCGCGCCAAGTCAATTTTAACTTGGACATCGCGCCGAAAAAGATGGATCTGCCGGCGCTGCTGCACAAGCTTGCCGCCAACGACAAACCCGACGCATTGCTCGACGGCCTGGAACCCAAGCTCAAGCTGTACGAATACTTGAAACGCGCCTTGGCGCAATACCGGCAACTAGCGGCGGATAACCCCACCGTGTCGATCAAACTGCCCGACAAATTCAAGCCCGGCAGCCGCCATGCCGATGTGCCAACCTTGCGCAAATTCCTCGCCACCGTCGGTGATTTGACCGAAGGCAATACTGCGGACACCTCGCCGGTTTACGACCCGGCGCTGGTGGCGGCGGTCAAACGTTTCCAAGCACGGCATGGGCTGACCGTTGATGGCATCATCGGCAAGCCCACGCTGACGCAGCTCAATGTGCCGCTGGCCGAGCGGGTCACGCAAATCCAACTGGGCTTGGAGCGCCTGCGCTGGTTGCCGGAACATATCAAAGGCCGACATTTGATCGCCAACGTCCCCTCATTCCAATTATTCGGCTACCACACCGGCGCCGAGCAAGACCGACCTGATTTGGAAATGAACGTCATCGTCGGCGAGGCTATCGATGGCCGCAATACCCCGGTATTCCATTCGGATATGACCTATGTGAATTTCCGGCCTTACTGGAATGTGCCGGACACCATCATCGCCAAAGAATATGTGCCGGTATTGCGCCGCAACCCCGCCTATTTGAACAAGCAAAACATGGAACTGGTCACCAATTATGCGCTGGACGCCAAGCCACATGCCGCAACACGGGAGAATGTGGAACGGCTGGCATCTGGCAGCTTAAAACTGCGGCAAAAGCCCGGCCCGAAAAACGCCTTGGGGCTGGTCAAGTTCACCTTCCCGAACACCAATAATGTTTACCTGCACAGCACACCCTCGCAAAGCCTGTTCAAGCGCACCCGCCGCGATTTCAGCCACGGCTGCATCCGCGTGGAGCTTCCGGTCAAATTAGCCGAGTTTGTGCTGAAGGATGAGGTGGAATGGAAGCAGCAGAAAATCGAAGAAGCCATGCACGGCGACGCGACCAAAATCGTCACGTTGAAAACGCCGATTCCGGTGTATATCTTCTATTCCACGGTGCTGGCCGACGCCGACGGGCGGGCGATGTTTTACCAAGACCTGTACGGGCATGACGCGATACTGGCCGAGCAATTGGCGAAGGGGTTTCCGTATCCCAAATGACACTGCCCGCGCAAGTCGCCATACGGCTGGATTGCATCCACAGGGATGTGATGGGTTGAGGAATATTTGCCAGCCATGAAAGCCAATCCCGACTTTTGGGCCGAAAGATACTTTGCAGGTCGAGTGAGGCGATATATTCGCCTAGATGAAGGCTAGGGTTGAGAAGGTCTTAAGGATTGCGGGCGGGTGGCGGAAGCGAGTGGCTGGCGAAACGGCGTGCGAGGCAGGCTTTTGCGTTGGATCATCCTGCGGTTCGGCGGCTTTCCGCCGATATGGGCTATGTTGCCAGTCCTGATTTTGCGGCGTGATGGCAAAACGAATTTTCTGAATATGCGGAATGCGCTATGCCCGGTGTTGCGGATGGTGGATCGAGAGTATGAATACACTTTGCTGTTTAAGAGATGGGGCAATTTGCCGGGTTGAGAAGCCGGGCGGCGCATGCGCCCCGCCCGCGCCGTTTGATGGCGGCGCAATGCTTGGTATCGCAGAAAATTCAAACATTGCGGCTATCCCGACCCGCGTCGAGATGCTAAACCAAGGCTTCGCCGCCCGCCTCGTCGGCCACATCCGCCAGCCGCCATCGGCGACGCCCTGTTGCCCTAGGGCCAGTGCGCAGGCCGAGCGTTAAATGTTATCCTTGCCTGCCGCGCCTGGACTGCCCCGCAACGCCAATGGTTGCAACGCATCGCCGCGCAGGCTAAAGTATAATTTGGCGCTTTAGAAACTTGCGGCGCGATGTGAGAAAATTCAGAAATAGTCGGCTGGCATAAAAGAGTCCAGTTGGCTCTGTCCAGTTTTTAAATCAACACAAAACGATATGAGGCAAAAATGTACGACGCTGACACATTAGAGTTTGCAAAAGGACAGGAAAATATAATTGAAAAACTGGAGTATCGTGCGAATACCTACGCTCACGGGAGAGAGGAGCATAGGGATTTCTCTTCAATAGACTACGCTAGAGTTTTATATTCATCATCTTTTCGTAGACTTCAAGGGAAGATGCAGTTACTAGGAATAGACCCAAATAATTTCAACAGAAACAGATTAACCCATAGCTTGGAGGTTGCGCAAATTGCTAGATCAATAGCTACCAGCCTAAAGCTAAAATCTCCCGTTGTTTCTGAGGCTTGCTCGCTCTGTCACGATATCGGCAATCCACCATTTGGACATTATGGCGAGATAATACTAAATGAACTTAGTCAGGATGTGGGTGGATTTGAAGGAAATGCGCAAGCCTTCAGAATTCTACGATTGCTTGAGAAAAAACACCATGCATACAAAGGGTTAAACCTTACATAGGGGTAACAAAGTACTTTTACAGGAAGAGTGATAATCCAAAAAAGTTTTTATACGAAGATGCTTATGACTTTTTAAGTAAGGCTCTTGAAAACAATCGGGTTTTTATCAAAAAAAGCATTGATGCGCAGATAATGGACTTGGCTGACGAAATTGCTTATGCGGCACACGATCTTGAGGATGCGTTGAGCTTTGGAAGTATCAGTCTTGGTGAAATTGTCCACGAATTCAAAATCAGTGCGGAGTATAGCGATGCTTATATATGTTTTACTGACATTACTAAAAGAGTGCAAGAGGAAGCCCTTCAGTCTAAGCAATTACATACATCCGAAGAATATTCTGCTGTTCTAAAAAAAGAGCTAACTTCAACTATTGTTAGCGAGCTTTGCCGAGATATAGGTATTGTAGACTGCAAAGACGGGAAAGAGCTTGGATATAAAACAAAAAGCAAGCTAGCGCTGGGTTTAAAAAAACTTTTATTCAAGGCGATTTTAAGAAAGAAAGACGTGCAACAATATGAAAAGCGCGGAGAAAAGATAATCAGAGGATTGTTTGAGGTTTACTCGGATACACAATACAATAAACGCAACAGCCTTCTTCCTCCAGAATTAAGAAGCTTGGAGTGTCAAAGTCCTAGGAATGTGGTATGGTTCCGCCCAGTGGGCACTAGGAATGTGTTGCCTCAAAGACGTGAGCGCACTGTCAGATGCCATTCTTGATTAACATACCATGATGTTCCGTAACAGATACATAGGAATCTGTGTTTGATATGTCGTG
>JBJSYU010000451.1:0-2936 GCA_046089945.1 Candidatus Methylumidiphilus sp. | reverse complement strand
TAGGTTTCCGTCTTTTTGGTAGCCTACTATTCCCCGGTTTCGTTCGGTTGCGATGGTGCCGCAACCCAAGCTACGCAGCTATTCAGCGATCCTTTCAAAAGCGAGATTGCATAAAGCATATAAACCAAAATGACCACCATCCAAACCCAAATACCCGACCAACTCTGGCAACAAGCGCAAACTTTAGTGCGACAAGGCTGGGTTGCCAATATGGATGAATTGGTTGCCGAATCCGTCCGCCGCTATCTGGAATCCCATCTCGACACGATGAACGAGCAATTCATCCGTGAAGATATTGAATGGGGTTTACATGGACAAGATTAACCCGGTCGTCGTCACCGATGCCGGGCCTATCATTCATCTGGACGAATTGGCCTGCCTTGATCTGCTGGCTGATTTTGGGCGGGTTATCGTTCCCGAAGCGGTTTGGCAGGAAGTGCTTCGACACCGCCCGTTGGCCTTGGATTCTGCGGGGGCGCTATTTGTCCGGAAAGGTGTGCGACAATCATCCCCTTTGGTCAATGCGCTGACGCCCCTCTATACCTTGCATAGCGGCGAACAAGAAGCCTTGCATCTGTGTGTTGAATTCGGCGATTGCTTATTGCTGACGGACGATACAGCCGCCCGTCTCGCCGCCAAAAGCCTTGGCGTTGCAGCCCATGGCACCTTGGGCCTGTTAGTCAGGGCCATTCGTCGGCAAACCCGCACAAAGTCCGAAGTCGTGGGGCTATTGCGGGATATTCCAATGCGAACCAGCCTGCATATTCGACCGACTTTACTCGCGGAAGTCATCGCTGATGTGGAAGCCAATACTCATTAAGCCAATCTATTTTGATTGAGCCGAATTGACGTACTGGTTTAACTAATTCGGTAGTCCAGTAGCTTAATCCAAATACTCTACCCGTCCTACCGCTTACGTTTGCTGCCTAAAACAGCCCTTGCCCCACGCCCTATCCCGCCCTAACCCCCGCCACCGCCTTCCAATCCAAGCCAAACCGCGCCAAAAACTTGCGCAGCCGGTCGGCGTCGTTGACGCTGGCGCGTTGGCCTAAGGAGACCGCGAACAGCCGCCGCCCGGCTTCCGACAAACTGGCGCAGTCGCGGGACACCGCCAACACCGCCTGCAATTGCAGCCGGTCGAACAAATCCAAGCCCGCCAAAGTCTCCGCCGGCAACAGCCCGGCCAAGCCGCCGTCGTCTTCCGGCAAGTCCCACAGGCTGCGCAGGCGCAGAATTTCCGCCTCGACCTGCGCGGTCGAAATGCGCCCGCCCTCGGCCAAGGTCGCCATGCGCATCACCGCCGCGCCCAAATCGCGGAAATTGCCGCGCCATTTCGCCGCCGGCGAGGCGGCGAAGCGCAAAAACTGCGCCCGCGCCTCCTTGTTGAAGCGCACCTGCCGCCCCAGCTCCACCGCCTGCTGCGCCAGCAGATAATCCAAGTTCGGCTCGATATCCTCCGTGCGCTGCGCCAGCGACGGCAGCGCATACGTCCATAGATTGATGCGCGCGAACAAATCCTCGCGGAAGCGCCCGGCCCGCACCTCCTCGCGCAAATCGCGGTGGGTGCCGGCGATCAACTGGAAATCACTGCCGACTTCGGCGTCGCCGCCGACCGGATAAAACCGCTTTTCCTCCACCGCCTTCAACAGCATCGCCTGCTCGTCGGCGCCGAGTTCGCCGATTTCATCCAAAAACAGCAAGCCCCGATCCGCCCCGCGCAACAACCCGCCGCGCTCCGCCACCGCCCCATTGAACGCGCCGTTGACATGGCCGAACAGCGCCGACGCCGCGCCGTCGCCGCGCAAGGTCGCGCAGTTCACCTCGACAAACGGCCCGTCGATCTGCCGCCGCGCCTTCTTCAACTCATACACCCGCCGCGCCAAAAACGACTTGCCGGCCCCAGTCGGCCCGGTCAGCAGAATCGGCGCCTTCGAGCGCACCGCCACCTGCTCAATCTCGGTAATCATCTGGTTGAAACGCCCGTTGCGCGTGGCGATGCCCGACTTCAACAGCGCGATGGCGTCGGACTGCTCGCGGGCAAAGCGGCTGGCAATCGCGTCATACCGCGACAAATCCAAATCGATCAGCGCATAACTGCCCGCCTCGCCCGTCTGCTGCCGCTTCGGCGGCGAAGTTTGCAGCAATACCCCCGGAAAATACCGCGCCTCCACCATCAAAAACAGGCAGATTTGCACGACATGGGTGCCGGTGGTGATATGTATCCAATACTCCTCGTCCTCAGTATTAAACGGATACGCCCCGGCGAAATCAAACAGCGCCGCATACACCTCGCCAAAATCCCACGGATCGGCAATTGGCATAGCATGCGGATTGACGCGGGTTTCCGGGGAAACCTCGGCAATATCGGCGGTAATCTGCTCAACCAGCGCCAAATGCCTAGGGTCGTGCAGCAATTCCAAGCGATGCACCACCACATCCTCACGCTGCGTCAACCCCACCGTCGGCCGCCATTTCTCCCAGCGGTGTGTGGACTTGCCCGAATCAAGCTGGGTGCCGATGAAACCTATTACGATGATGTTTTTCATTGTCTTTATCCCCTATGTAAGTGCGACAATCACGCCGCTAAAACGGAGCGTCGGCATCCTTGCCGGCGTTTGCGGCATTCCCCGATTTTGGCCGGCAGGGATGTCGGGGCTACAACTGCAAAACCGATGCTGCGGGCTTGTTCCCTGAGTGCGCGGCGGGTTGGCTGGCCCGGCCAAACAGGCCAGCATTTAAGAATAATACTTTATCTTTAAAGATAAAAAGATCAAGCCGAACGCCACGGCCATTGTGCCGCCACGCTCCGGCCTTAAAAATAATCACAAATTATTTCAGCGGTTTGCAAACATTTCCAGACAAAGGACGGAGTTTGGCACGGCCTTCGCTTTATGCCTTGCGTGAACAACACCACGCAAAAGACACAAGGGAGGGCG
>JBJSYU010000450.1:0-11407 GCA_046089945.1 Candidatus Methylumidiphilus sp. | reverse complement strand
GTATTACATCGCCCACGAAATCGCCGCGACATACCTCGCCATCATCCACCTGGGCGACGCCCTGGACTGGCGTTTCGCCGCCGCCTGCCCCCGCTCCGAGTTCGCCGTGTGGCTGCGCGAAACCGCCCTGCACGTCAGGCTGGAAACCCTGAAAAAGCACTCCAGAGGCCCAAAAAAGCCGAAACAGAAGCCGCCCTACGACCCAAAGCACCCGCATGTCTCGACATATCAACTACTTATAAACAAGGCTTAGTCACTTTGAAAGGGCTGGTACGGCAAGCTATCGTAAAGTAGGGGCTGGAATCCAATGCCGCTAAGTTAAGCCCCTCACCCCAACCCCGGCCCCTCGCTTCGCTTTCCCCGCGGGGAGAGGGGCTTTTCTCCCTTCTCCCCGTGGGAGAATGGCCGGGGATGAGGGCTTCAAATCCTTAGCTTAACGGCATTGGGCTGGGATCGGGTAGCATGTGCGGTATGGACAAAGCCACGCTAGTTGTCAAGAGCTAGATAGCTCAACTGCCCTGCAATTCCCAGTTGTGGTCTATATATTTTTCGGATATAGTGCATGCATGGAAGAATCTTATCTTTCTTGGTACCATCGCTGATGAAACTAACACACTAGCCATGCTTACGCTCAACGCTAGCGCGTTTCAGTTCAAGCCCGCCTGACCCAAAGCATTACAATCGGTTTTTGAGAATGTTTGGCTAGTTGCTTTGAGCTTCGCAGTCAAGTTTGGCGCATTTCAAGCTTAATTTTACCCCTCACAACTGTTTATTCTTCATAGTTTATCAAAATGGATGATGACGTAGCCATTATAGGTACCGCTTGTCAATACCCTGGCGGTGGCCACGATCCCGATGCATTTTGGCGATTCATACGCAATGGAGGTTCGGCTATCGGCGAAGTGCCGCCTGAGCGCTGGGGTGAAGAATTTTATAGCGCTGACCCGGATGCAGTCGGCAAAAGCGCATCGCGTTGGGGAGGTTTTCTCTCCCCGCCTTTTCCAGGCGGCTTTGACGCGGCCTTTTTCGATCTGTCGCCCACCGAAGTGCAGGCGCTTGACCCGCAGCAACGCTTGCTGCTGGAGGTCGGTTGGCGGGCACTCGAATCGGCAGGCATTGCTACAGATCCGGAGGCGTGTCGCCCCATTGGCGTCTTTGTCGCCATCAGCACCACCGACTACCATGGCGCTAAGCTGTGGCAGCCCGGTTTGGCGGCGATAGATCCTTTCACCGCAACGGGTGCTTCTTTCGCCGCCGCCGCCGGTCGGCTATCCTACAGCTTCGGCTTTAACGGCCCCAGCCTTTCTATTGACACGGCCTGCTCCTCGTCGCTGGTGGCTTTCCACCTTGCCTGCCAATCAATCCGCCAAGGCGAATGCGAAGCCGCGCTTGTCGCCGGGGTAAATGCGCTACTGACCCCCCACCTCTACGTTTGCCTGAGCAAAATGGGGCTGATGTCGCGTGACGGCCGCTGCAAGGCGTTCGACGCCACGGGCGATGGTTATGTCCGGGCCGAGGGCTGCGGTGCGTTGGTTCTGAAACCACTCGCCCACGCACTGCGCGACGGTGAGCGTGTGCTGGCGGTCTGCCGTGGCTCGGCCGTGAACCAGGATGGCCGCTCCAACGGCTTGACCGCTCCAAGCCGCCCGGCGCAGGAGGCTGTAATCCGCCGGGCATTGGCGGTGGCTAAGCTGAGTTTCGCCGATATCGATTATGTCGAGGCGCACGGCACCGGCACCCCGCTGGGCGACGCTATAGAACTAAACGCGCTGGCCAACACCTATGCCCAAGGCCGCAGTCGGGCGAAGCCACTGTTGGTCGGTTCGGTCAAGACTAATATTGGCCACCTCGAAGCAGGGGCGGGCATGGCAGGGTTAATCAAGACGGTGCAGTGCCTACGCCACGGCGAGATCCCGCCGCATCTGCATCTGCGGCAACCGACACCGCACCTTGCGTGGGATGAGGTGGCACTGACGGTGCCGACGGCGCCCACTCCCTGGCCAGACGCGGACAGACCGCGGCGGGCCGCTGTCAGTTCGTTCGGCTTCAGCGGCACAAACGCCCATGCCATCCTTGAGGCTGCCCCGCGCACGCCGCCGCGTAACCGTCCGTCCCCAGCCGTGGTGGCGCTCCCACTCTCCGCACGCACTCCAGCCGCGCTCGGCGAACTTGCTGAATCGCTGGCCCGCTGGCTTGAGGTGGAACCGCACGATTTGGTCGATGTCGCTTTCACGCTGGGGGCCGGTCGCACACTGTTTACACATCGCCGCGTGGTTATCGGCGCCAACGCGGCGGGTCTGGCCGCAGCCCTCAGGGGCAAGGCCACAGCGCCCGTCCAAGGCGACCCTTGGCAGTCACGCCTGCAAGAACTCGCCGACCTGTGGGTCGCTGGCGAGCCGGTTGACTGGGCGCGGCTTTACCGGGCGTTCGGTGCGCGCAAGCTGGCGCTACCCGGCCATCCGTTCAACCGCCAGCACTACTGGTCTAGCCCGCTCGCCGCCACCTGCCGCCCGGTTGCTCCCACACCAAACCCCGCCGCCCCACCGCCAGCAAGCACCCCGCAGGGGCGCGACGCTTGGCGGCAGGTGATCGACGGGCTGGCGCGTCGGGTGCTAAGCGACCAGCCGCTAGGCTCGCTGGATTACGACCAAGCGCTGGTTGAGCAGGGCTTCACTTCACTGCTAGGGCAGGAGTTGCGGCGCCATTTGGAGTCGGTGCTGGGCCGCTCCTTGCCTGCGACCTTGCTGTACAACTATCCATCCATCAACCGCATTGCCGAACTGCTTGCGGCCCCCTCCCAGGAAGCCGATCACGGCGCGGCGCCGCTGGTGTCGTCCGCTGGTACCGGCGAATTCGAGTCCCTCGACACTTTGGACGATTTGTCCGTCGAGCAGTTATTAAATCTGGTTCAACGCGAGGTCGATGACTAATGAGCGAAACGCAATTACCTGAGCAGACGGCGGAAGCCCTCAAGAAAACTCTCCTGGCCTTGAGGCGGGCGCAAGCCCGCGTGGCGGAGCTTGAGGCGCGGCGCGGCGAGCCAGTGGCCGTGGTCGGCATAGCCTGCCGCCTGCCCGGCGGGGCCAACGATCCTGGCGCGTTGTGGGACTTGCTGCGCCGGGGTGAAGACAGTTGCGGCCCGGTGCCGCCCGAACGCTGGCCAAGCGAACGCTTCTACAATCCATCGGCCGACGCGCCGGGCCAGACCCATGCGGCCTCCGCCAACTTCCTGGATGTCCCGGTCGGCGGCTTCGACGCGCCCTTTTTTGGTATTTCCGCCAAGGAGGCGCTCAGCCTAGATCCGCAGCAGCGTCTGCTGCTTGAAACCACCTGGGAAGCGCTTGAGGACGCCGGCATTGACCCCGCCAGCCTGCGTGGCAGCCGCACCGGCGTCTTTACCGGCATTTCCAGCGACGACTACGCGCAGGCACACCGCCATTCCGGCCGGCTCGACCTAATCGACGGTTACGCGCTGACCGGCACATGCTTCGCCCCAGCGGCGGGACGAGTCTCCTACACCTTCGGCTTTGAGGGGCCGAGCATCGCGGTGGACACCGCATGCTCGTCATCGCTGGTGGCGGTACACCTCGCCTGCCAAAGCCTGCGCGCCGGCGAGACCGACCTAGCGTTCGCCGCCGGCGTCAACTTGATCCTCTCGCCAGTATTCCACATCTCCTCCTCAAAATTGGGTACGATTTCGCCCGACGGCCTGTGCAAAACCTTCGACGCCTCCGCCAATGGCTACGGGCGAGGGGAGGGCTGCGGAGTGGTGGCGTTGAAGCGGCTGAGTGACGCGCAGGCACAGGGCGACCGCATTCTCGGTGTGATCCGCGGATCAGCGGTGAACCAGGATGGCAAAAGCAACGGCCTGACCGCGCCTAACGGCTTGGCCCAAGAAAAAGTCATCCGCGAGGCGCTCGCGCGGGCTGGACTCGCGCCGGGCGACATCGGCTACATCGAAGTGCATGGCACTGGCACCTCGCTGGGCGACCCGATTGAGGTCGAGGCGATTGGGCGCGTCATGCAGGGCCGCCGCCCGGCCGAAGACCCGGTCATCCTGAGCACAGTCAAGACCAACATCGGCCATCTCGAAGCCGCAGCCGGCATTGCCGGCCTGATTAAGGCAATCCTGTGCCTGCGCCATGGCGAGATCCCGGCACATTTGCATCTTAACGACCCCAATCCGCACATCCCCTGGGGCGAATACCCCTTCAAGGTCGTCACCGCAGCGACGCCCTGGCCTGCGCCGGCCACCGCGCCGCGCCGCGCCGGCATCAGTTCATTCGGCTTCAGCGGTACTAATGCGCATGTCATCGTCGAGGAACCACCCGCCCAGACCTCCATCCCGGAGGAGGCCGAGGGGCCTTTCCTACTGCCCTTGTCTGCGCGCACCGAAGAGGCGCTGCGGGCGCTGACCGACAACTGGGTGGCTTGGCTTGAAGCGCCCGGCGCCTCCCTCGCCGACGGCTGCTTCACCGCCGGGGCAGGACGAACGCATTTCACCCACCGACTGGCCGCTGTCGGCCAGACCCCGGCCGATATGGCCAGCGCCTTGCGCAGCCACCTCGACGGCAAGCCCTCCCGTGCGCTGGCAGTCGGCGCCACCGGACGGCGGCCGAAAATCGCGGCGCTGTTCACCGGCCAAGGCTCGCAATATGTTGGCATGGGCGCGGAGCTGTACCGCCGCGAACCCGTGTTTCGCGCTGCCATCGACGAGTGCGATGCCGCCTTGCGCGATGTGCTAGGCCGCTCGATGCGCGATGCCTTCCAAGGCGAAGGGGCCAATGAGGACGCGCTGCGCCAGACGGGCCTCGCCCAACCGGCGATCTTTGCCATCGAAGTCGCGCTTTACCGGCTGTGGCAGTCCTGGGGCGTGCTGCCCGACATCGTCTGCGGCCACAGCATCGGCGAGTACGCCGCCGCCCACGTGGCCGGGATACTAACCCTTGCCGACGCGCTGGCCCTAGTTGCCGAGCGCGGGCGGCTGATGCAGCAAGCGCCCGCCAGCGGTGCCATGGCGGCGGTTTTCGCCAACGAAGCGGTTGTCGAGGCGCTATTGCGCCCAGGTGACGGTGTTTGCATCGCGGCGGTAAACACACCCAATGAGTCTGTCGTCTCCGGCCCCGGCCCGGCAGTCGCCGACCTGCTTGCCCGACTGGCGGCGGCAGGATTATCCGCTCAGCCGCTCAAAGTTTCCCACGCCTTTCATTCGCCGTTGATGAGGCCCATCGTGCCGGCCTTCGAGGCCGCTGCTGCCTCCTGCGCCTACGCCCCGGCGCTGTTGCCGGTCGTCTCAACGGTCACCGGCCGCAAGGCCGCGCCCGATGAGATGGCCAATCCGCGCTACTGGGCAGGCCAAATCGAAGCCCCCGTGCGCTTCGCTGCCGCCGTTGAAACGCTGGCGGGCGAGGGGGTCGAAGTCTTTCTGGAAATTGGCCCGGCACCGATCCTCGCCGGGCTGGCGCGCCAGTGTCTAGCGGCTGACGGCCATCTGTTCCTAGGGTCGTTGGCGAAGTCTGGCGTCGGCGAGCGCCAGCAAATGCTCGAAAGCCTAGCCAAGCTCTACGCCCGCGGCGCCGATGCCGACTGGGCGGCAGTAGGCCGTTCCAGCGGTGGCCGCAAAACCGCCGTACCCGGCTATCCGTTCCAGCGCAAAGACTATTACATGGCGCCCATCGTCGATGCCGGCGGCAGCATCGCCCCGGCCACCCTGCCAGGGGCCGCCCACGCCTACCTCGGTCAGCGCCTGCGCTCGCCCGCCCTGCCAGCCTCAACGGTGCTGTATCAAACCGTATTCGAGGCCGACCGGCCTGCTTTCCTGAAAGAACACCAGATTTTTGGCAAGATTATTTCGCCTGCCGCCGCGCACCTGTCGATGGCCTTCGCCGCTGGCGGCGAAGGCCGGGCAGTCGAAGACGTGGGCTTTACCGCCCCGCTGGTGGTGGAACCGGGCAAACCGCGCTTGGTTCAACTTGCCGTCGAAAGTGACGGGGCCGGCGGGCAGGTTTACCGGCTGATGAGCCACGCGGCTGAGGAGTCCGCCGCCCCGTGGACGACCCACTCAACAGGCCGCGTCGCCGCCGCCGCCGAACCGCCGCCCTCCGCTGACCTAAGCGCTTTGCGGGCGCGCTGCCAAGGCGGGATGTCGCCGACCGAGTTTTACGCGCTAATCGAGACGCTAGGCTACAGCACCGGCCCCGATTTTCAGTGCATCCGCGAAATTCGCAAGGGCGAAAACGAGTCTGTCTGCCTTGTCGAGGCGGCGCGGGCGATTGATGACGGGGCAATCCACCCTGGCCTGATCGACTCGCTACTACAAACGGTGCTACCAGCCTGCGAGGGCTACATCGCCCAGGCGCTGGCCGACGGCAGCGTGCTGATCCCGCTGCACATGGCCTCTGTCCGGCTCTCCGGTAGCCTAGACCAGCCCTTGCACTGTCACACCCGCGTCGAAGCCGCCGGCGATCTAGTAAAAGCTCAGATTACCGCCTACGGCGCCGACGGCGCACCGCTGGCCGATATCCGCGACTTCCTGCTCAAGGGCACCGAACGGACCACGCTATACCAGGATCTACGCCAGGACGACGACAGTTTGATCCATTCCATCGTCTGGCGGCCGTTAGCGACAGCGGCGCCGGTCACGCTGCCGGCAGAGGCCGGCTGGGTCGTGTTCGCCGACGCGGGCGGCTGGGGTGAGGCCATCGCGGCCCACCTGCGGGAGCAGGGGGCCGAGTGCTTGGCGCTGGCCCAGCGCGCGCCGACCGCGTCCGGCCTGGATTTTATCGACACCTCCGGCACGGGCGCGGTGAGGGCGGCTTTGCTGCCGCGCTTGGCTGGCCTGCGTCCGCACCGCGTCAACCTGCTGTTCACTTGGCACGGTGCCGGTGAAGACCCGGCCACCGATTGCCGCGAGGCCGCCGAATCTTTGCTGCATCTCGTCCAAGCTATCGGCGCCAGCGAGCTGCGCGACCGCCTGCGCCTGTGGCTGCTGACGCGGCAGGCACAGCCTGTCGTCCGCGAGGATCAGGCCATCCCGCCCCCCTCGCTTGAAGGATCGCTGCTGTGGGGCCTAGGCCGGGCAATCGCACAAGAAATGCCAGACATTTGGGGCGGGCTGGTCGACCTTGAGGCGCGCCCTTCTGCGACAGGCGCCGCCGCGTTAGTCGGCCTGATAGGCGCGTCTACCAGCGAAGACCAAGTCGCGCTGCGGCGTGGCCAGCAGGTTTTCGCCGCCCGCCTAGTCGCGGCTACCGAAGCCACTGCGGCCACCCGCAAGACGCCGCGCCTGGGCGAAGGCGAATGCTATGCCCTGGAAAAAGGCGCACGCCGGACACTCGATGACCTGGGCTTTGTGACACGCCGCCGCCGCGTGCCGACGGCTGCCGAGGTCGAAGTCGAAGTGATCGCCGCCGGCCTCAACTTCCGCGACGTGCTTAACGCTTTGGGCCAATACCCCGGCGAGGCCGGCCCACTGGGCTTTGAGGCCGTCGGTCGCGTAGTCGCCGTGGGTGAGGCTGTCTCGGATCTGGCCGTTGGCGAGGAAGTCATTCTGCTCGGCGCGGCCGGCTGCATCGCCAGCCATGTAACGCTGCCCCGCATCCAAGTCGTGCGCAAGCCCGCAAGCTTAGGCGTCGCCGAGGCAGTCAGTCTGCCGGCCACCTTCCTGACCGCTTACTACGCGCTCCACCACTTGGGCAAAATGCAGCGCGGCGACCGCGTACTGATCCACGCCGCCGCCGGCGGCGTCGGCCTAGCTGCCGTGCAGCTTGCCCTCGCTGCCGGCGCCGAGGTCTTCGCCACGGCAGGCGCACCGGAAAAGCACGCATACCTTGCGGCGATGGGCGTCGCGCATGTGATGAGTTCGCGCAACACCGAGTTTGCTGGGCAGATCCGCAGTCTGACTGGCGGAGCCGGCGTCGATATCGTGCTGAACTCGTTAAGCGGCGACTTCATTCCAGCAAGCTTCTCGGTGTTAGCCGAGGGCGGCCGCTTCCTAGAAATGGGCAAGATCGGCATCTGGGACAAGGCGCGCGTCCACGCTGAGAACCCCACATGGTTCTATCAGCCCTTCGACCTCGCCGCCGTACTTCAGGAAGACCCCGCGCTGGTGATCGGTATGTTCGATGCGGTGCTAGCCGGGATCGCAGCAGGGCAGCTTAGCCCGCTGCCAGTCTCGGTGTTTCCGATGGCCGAGGCGGAGGAAGCCTTCCGCTTCATGGCACAGGCCCGACACATCGGCAAGATCGTACTCAGCCGTACGGACGAGCGGCGGCGGGCCGCCGCCGACGCCTTTGGCCCAGTGCGGGCGGACGCGGCTTACCTGGTGACAGGTGGCCTCGGCGCGCTTGGCCTGCGCGTGGCGCACTGGCTGGCCAGTGAAGGCGCCAAGCGCCTAGTGTTGACCGGTCGCCGCGCGCCCGGTGCGGAGGCATTGGCCGAGATCGCCGAGCTTGAGCGGCAGGGCGCCGAGGTTTTGGTGGTGCAAGGTGATGTCGCTGACTTGACCGACGCCCGGCGCGCCGTGGCAGCGGCGGGGCCGGCGCTGGCCGGCGTCATCCACGCCGCCGGTGTTCTCGACGATGCCATGATCGCCGACATCGACACGGCCAAGCTGCGGCGCGTGATGGCGCCGAAGGTGTCCGGCGCATGGAACCTGCACCTAGCGGCACGGCAGATCGACTTGGACTTCTTCGTGCTGTTCTCCTCGGTTGCAGCGATCATCGGCAATTTAGGCCAAGCCAGCTACGCCGGGGCCAACGCCTTCATGGATGGCCTGGCAGCTTACCGCCGCAGCCTCAGCCTGCCCGCGACCAGCATCAACTGGGGGCCTTGGGCCGAAACCGGCATGGCGGCTACGCTGGAAGTGGATCGCTTCGCCGCCCAAGGCATTCGCTCGCTATCGCCGGCACAAGGCATCCGCTCGCTGTCGCGGCTGCTTACCGAAAGCCCGCTCCAAGCCGTGGTGGCGGATGTTGACTGGCCGACCTACGGGGCCAGCCACGGAATGGACGGCAAGTCCGGCTTATTCGCCGCCCTTGTCGCCGACAGCAGCCAGGCACAGGCGCAGACCAGCGGAACCGCCGCCCGCGACATCGTCGCGGAACTGCAAGCAATTTTGCCAGTGGAGCGGGAAAGCCGCCTCAGCCTATACCTGCAAGACCTGGTGCGGCAAACCTTAGGCTATGGCGAAAACGAGCCGATAGCGACCGACCAGCCACTCGTCGCCCAAGGCTTCGACAGCCTGATGTCAGTGGACATGCGCAACCGGTTGAACCGGAGCGTGGGGCGCACCTTGCCCGCATCGCTCTTATTTGACTATCCGACGGTGGACAAGATTGTCCGCCACCTGCTCGAGTCAGTCTTGCAGTTCGACGACGCGCCGGTCGCCGCCGCTCCGACCGCGTCTGCGGAACAGCTTTTGGAGGAGTTGGAAAAGCTGATCGGCTAAGGCGAGTCTCCGCTTGAGGCCCAGGGGGAACGCAGGATGCCCTGGGCCTGCCCTCGCTACCTTAAATTCAACGATTTTAAGCTCTCACCGCCAACCCTGACGCTTGCAGAAGGGATATAAGGCCTGAGCCGCCCCCCCATGCGCGTTGTTTAATTGAACCGCCACAGGAAACCGCAGCATTGTCTTCCGTCTCCCCTGAACAGCCCTATTTGGAGGCGCTGAAAAAAGCCTCAACCAAAATCAAGGAATTGTTGAACGAAAACGCGGCGCTGCGCGGGCGCGGCCCTGTCGCGGTAGTCGGTGTGGGCTGCCGCTTTCCAGGTGGCGCCGACACGCCCGCGCAATTTTGGGAGATGCTTGCCGAAGGGCGTGACGCGGTCGCCGAGATTCCTCAGGAGCGCTGGGATCTGGCGCAGTGGTGGGATGCCGACCCAGACGCGCCGGGCAAGTCATACGTCAAGACCGCCGCACTGCTCGCCGATGTCAAAGGTTTCGATGCAGGCTTTTTCAGCATTACGCCGAAAGAGGCCGAGGCTATGGACCCGCAGCAGCGACTGCTACTTGAAGTCAGTTGGGAGGCGTTTGAAGACGCCGGTTTCGACGCGCGGCGGCTGGCTGGCCTGCGAGGCGGGGTGTTTGTCGGCCTGTCGAACTACGACTACATCCAGGCACACGTTCACTCCGGCGACCCGGAGCGAATCACCCCTTATTCCGGCAGCGGCGTCATGTTCAGCACCGCCGCAGGCCGCCTGTCCTATTTTTACGACTTTAGCGGCCCTTGCATCACGCTAGACACCGCATGCTCATCTTCGCTGGTCGCCTTGGACCAAGCAATCAAGAGCCTTAGGCGCGGTGACTGCGATCTGGCGCTCGCCGGCGGCGTCAGCCTCATGCTATCCCCGGACAGCACCGTCGCGCTGTGCAAGGTGAGGGCGCTCGCCCCCGATGGGCGCAGTCGCGCATTCGATCAGGCGGCCTCCGGCTATGGCCGTGGCGAAGGCTGCGGGCTTTTAGTGCTAAAGCGCTTGGAGGACGCCGAGCGCGACGGCGACCGGATACACGCCGTGCTGGCAGGGTCCGCGGTGAACCACGACGGCCGCAGCAACGGACTGACTGCGCCCAACGGCCTCGCCCAGCAAGCCGTCCTACGCGCGGCGCTGGCTGACGCTGGACTGACGCCGGAGGCGATTGATTACATTGAAGCCCACGGCACCGGCACGGCGTTGGGCGACCCCATCGAATTCACCGCCCTCGACCGCGTATTCGGCCAGCGGCCTGCGGGGCGCGAACTGCTGCTTGGCTCACTCAAAACCAATATCGGCCATACCGAAGCAGCGGCCGGCATTGCCGGCGTCATCAAAGCCATCCTGGCGCTGCGCCACGGCCAACTGCCGCCTAGCCTGCATTTCGACACGCCGAACCAACACATCGACTGGCAGGCAGCATCCATCCGTGTAGTAGATGCCCTGACCGACTGGACGGCCGGCGCGCGCCCCCGCACCGCAGGTGTGAGTTCGTTCGGCCTAAGCGGCACCAACGCCCATGTGATCGTCGCCGAGCCGCCTGCGGCCAGTGCCGGCAAAGAGGCGGCCCCACCCGCCAGACAAACGTGGGCGCTGCCGCTGTCCGCCTCGACGGCGCCAGCCCTTGGCGAATTGGCGTCCAAGTGGCGGCGGCGGCTTGAGGTGGCCGACGCTGGCGAACTCGCGGGCCTGTGCGCCGCCGCGGCGCGCCGCAGCGTTTTGCGCGAGCGGCTAGTGGTCACCGGATCTAACCCGCAGGAGCTTGCCTTAGCCCTTGCCGCCGTGCCGGACGGGCGCTTCCAGCCCGCCAGCCCACAGCCGCCCATGGCAAAGGGATTGGTGTTCATATTCAGCGGCCAAGGCTCGCAATACCCTGGCATGGGGCGAGCGCTGTATGAGTCCGAGCCAGTCTTCCGCGCCGCCTTTGACCGCTGCG
>JBJSYU010000449.1:0-3320 GCA_046089945.1 Candidatus Methylumidiphilus sp. | reverse complement strand
CGCCGCCGTCGGGGTACAGCGCCGACGCCAGCCCCTTGCCGTTGGCATACGCCGCCAGCAGCAAAATCACCGCCCGGTTCTCCTGCCGGGCATCGCCGCCTTCTTGATCTGAGCGCTCTTTCGCCAGCGCGAACAAGGGCTTGACCAAGGCCGCCAAACTGATGAAGCGCCGCGTCTGCGATTGCCCGACCACATCCGCCAGCTTGGCGTAATACACCCGCAGCCGCTCCTTGTCCGCCAGATCGGCGACCAAGTCCTGCGCCTGCCCCATGATTTCCGGGTCCCAATTCAAGGCGATGCGCAGCCGCCCGTCGCCGATGCGCACCTGCTGGAACAGCGGCGCGGTCAGATGGACATAGCGGCCGATGTGCGTGGTGCGCATCAGCCACCAGCCCAAAAGGCGCACCACCGGCTTTGGCAAGGCGATGCGCCCGGCCTTCACCTGCCGGACATAGGCTTGCGGCTCAGCGTCGTCGGCCGTCAGGCGCAGGTTCAGATAGCACGCGGCCAGACGGCACGGCAGCTTGATGGCGGCCTGCACCACCAGCCGCGCGCCGTCGATGTTGGCTTGGGCGAAGCCGGTGAGGCTTTTGCGCATCAGCGCAAAATTCGCCATCGCGGTCAGATCCTCTTGGCTTAGCGCTATCGTGCGGACGCCGGCCTGCGCCGGGTTTTTCGCCGAATTGTGGAGGATTTCACGGGTGGCGGCAAAATAATGCTGGGCGCCAGTCCCTTGCTGTTGCCAGACCGTCGGCTCGCCGTCGATCAGCAGCCCGCCCAGCACAGCCAGCGCCACAGCACAGAACGCCGCCAGCAAAGCCAGCCACGCCGCCGCCACGCCCAGGCGGCCGAGCAGTGTCTTGCGCAACGCGGAAAAATCGAATGAAAAATTCATGGCGGCAAGTTTGCCAGAAAAAATGCGGCGGCGCCGGGTTGGCAAGGCATTGGCAGATAAACAGCCTGGCGGCAGATGGGCTACAATAATACTTGACTGATTTACTAGGTCATAGGTATAGTGCCACAGACACCACCACCACCAGAAACCTTGGGGAGATTACCGTGCGATTAACGACAAAAGGCCGTTATGCAGTCACTGCCATGCTCGACCTCGCTTACCACGGCGAGAAGAAGCCGGTTACTCTGACCGACATCGCCAAGCGGCAGAACATATCATTGTCCTACCTGGAGCAACTGTTCTCCCGCCTGCGCCGCGCCGGCATGGTGGAGGGCGTGCGCGGCCCAGGCGGCGGCTACCAGTTGAGCCGCGACACCTCGCAGATCAACATCGCCGACATCATCACCGCCGTCGATGAAACCATCGACTCCACCCGCTGCGGCGGCAAGGCGAACTGCCAAAATGCCCACCCCTGCCTGACCCACGACCTGTGGATGGGCTTGAGCGAGCAAATCAGGCTGTACCTGTCCACGATCAGCCTGCACGACCTGTTGCAGCGCAAAAATGTGCGGCATGTCGCCGAGCGGCAAGACAAGACCGCCACCGCGCCGGGCCTGGACATCCTGATCCGGGGCGAATCGCGGGTTTGACCGGCCCGCGATGGTTTACCTCGACCACAACGCTTCCAGCCCACTCGACCCGCGTGTGCTGGAAGCCATGTTGCCGTATCTGCACACGTTTTACGGCAACGCCTCCAGCCTGCACCGGCTAGGCCGCGCCAGCCGCAGCGCCCTAGACCAAGCCCGCAGCCAAGTCGCCGCCCTCGTCGGGGCGGAACCCGCGCAGATCGTCTTCACCGCAGGCGGCACCGAAGCCAACAACCTCGCCGTCAAAGGGCTGGCCGGCGCCGCCACGCAAGGCGCGGCGGCGGTCGGCGCGACCGAACACCCCTCCGTCGCCGCGCCGATGGAACGCCTGCGCCAACGCGGCTGGACAATCCACACGCTCAGCGTCGATGCGCAAGGCCGGTTGGAGCCAGCCAGCCTCGCCGCGCTGCCAAAAGCCGGCCTGCGCTTCGCCTCGGTCATGCTCGCCAACAACGAAACCGGCGCACTGCAAGACATTTCCGCACTGGCGGCGGCCTTGCGCGGCCAAGGCGCCATCCTGCACTGCGACGCCGTGCAACAGGCCGGCAAACTGCCCTTAGACTTCAAAACCTGCGGCGCACACCTGCTGTCGCTATCCGCGCACAAACTCTACGGCCCGAAAGGCGCCGGTGCGTTGGTGGTGGATCAATCCATAAGCTTGGAACCCTTACTGGAAGGCGGCGGACAAGAGCGCGACCGGCGCAGCGGCACCGAAAACATCGCCGCGCTGGTCGGCTTCGGCAAAGCCGCCGAACTGGCCTTGGCCGAACTTGAATCCCGCCGCGCCCACACGCTGGCGCTGCGCCAACAATTGGAAGCCGGGCTGGCCGCGCTGCCCGGCGCGTACCTCTTCGCCGAACACGCCCCGCGCCTGCCCAACACCGTGCAATTCGGCCTCAGCGGCCTTGACGGCGAAGCCCTGCTGATGGCCCTAGACCGCAAAGGCTTCGCCGTGTCCAGCGGCTCGGCCTGCGCCAGCGGCGGCGGCGAGCCGAGTCCGGTGCTGCTGGCGATGGGCTATGCCCCGGACACCGCCAAAAGCGCCGTGCGCGTCAGCCTAGGCCAAGACAATAGCGCCGCCGACATCAGCGCCCTGCTCGCCGCCCTACGCGCCATCAGCGGCCTGCCCGCATAACCCAAACAAACGACCAACCCAGAGGCACAAGCATGTCCATCACCCTCACCGAAAAAGCGGCGAAACAAATCGCCAAACAACTCGACAAGCGCGGGCATGGCCTGGGGCTGCGGCTTGGCGTCAAGCAAGCCGGCTGCTCCGGCTTCGCCTACGTCGTCGATTACGCCGACGAACTCGCTGAAGGCGACAAGGTGTTCGAGGCGCACGGCGTCAAAGTCCTGGTCAAGCCGGACGACTTGGCGCTGCTTGACGGCGTGGAAGTCGATTACACCCGCGAAGGCATCAACGAAGCGTTCCGCTTCAACAACCCCAAGGCCAAAGGCACCTGCGGCTGCGGCGAGAGCTTCACGGTCTGACGCGACGACCTTAAGATTCATGAAAAAAGCGCTCATCCTCCTGTCCGGCGGGCTTGATTCCGCCACCCTCCTCGCCCTCGCCAAACAACAGGGCTATCTCTGCCACGCCCTCAGCTTCAACTACGGCCAGCGCCACGGCGCCGAACTCGACGCCGCCCGGCGCATCGCCGAACAGGCGCAAGTCGCCGAACACAAGCTCGTCCATATCGGCCTAGACGCCTTCGGCGGCTCGGCGCTGACCGACGACCGCATCGCCGTCCCCCACCGGCCCGCCGCCGGCATCCCCG
>JBJSYU010000448.1:0-6379 GCA_046089945.1 Candidatus Methylumidiphilus sp. | reverse complement strand
GTGGTGTCGTTGTCGTGGGTGCCGGTGTACACCACGCAGTTTGCTTCGTAATTGTGCGGCAGGTAGGGGTTGCCGCTGCCCGACCCGAAGGCAAACTGCAAAATCTTCATCCCCGGCAGGCCGAACCCGTCGCGCAAGGCTTCGACCGCCGGCGTGATGACACCCAAGTCCTCGGCGATGATCGGCAAATCCCCCAGCCGCTCGTACATGCGCCGGAACAACTCCTCGCCCGGCCCCGGCACCCACGCGCCATTGACCGCCGTGGGTTCGCCGTATTCGACCCGCCAATACGCCTCAAAGCCGCGGAAATGGTCGATGCGCACCATGTCCACATAACCCAGCAGCGCGCGGAAACGCGCCTCCCACCAGCCATAGCCGTCCTGCCTGAGCTTATCCCAGTTGTACAGGGGATTGCCCCACAACTGCCCGGTGGCGCTGAAATAGTCCGGCGGCACGCCGGCGACCGCATGCGGCATCCCAGTCTCCAGGTCGATGTCGAAATATTCCGGCTGCGCCCACACCTCGGCGCTGTCATGGGCGACATAAATCGGCAGGTCGCCGATGATTTTGATGTCGCGCTGGTTGGCGTAGGCTTTGAGTTCGCTGATTTGCCGGTGGAACTCAAACTGCAAAAACCGCTGGAAGCCGATGGCGTCGGCATGCTTGCGCTTGGCGCGGCGCAACGCGTCGGGCTTGCGTTTGACCAGGGTTTTGCTCCACTCCACCCACGGCCCCCCCTGGTGGGCGGCCTTCAGCGCCATGAACAGGGCAAAATCGTCCAACCAGTGCGCACCCTGGCAAAACGCCTCAAAGGCCAGCCGCTCGCTTTCGCTTGCGCTGGCGTCAAATTTCAGCCACGCCTTGTGCAACAGCGGCAGCTTCTCCGGGATCACCCGCCCAAAATCGACGGCATCTTCGGGAAACAGCGGCAAAGCGTCCAGATCGGCGCTATCCAGCAAGCCCCGGTCGCGCAAGGTCTCCAGGCTAATCAGCAATGGATTGCCGGCCATGGCGGAAAAGCACATGTACGGCGAATCCCCAAAGCCGGTGGGGCCTAGCGGCAACACCTGCCACAGCCGCTGCCCGGAGGCGGCGAGAAAATCAACGAAACGCCTTGCCTCAGGACCGAGATCGCCGATGCCAAAGCGGCTCGGAAGTGAAGTAGGGTGTAATAAAATTCCGCTGGATCGAGGTAATGGCATAAGAAAGTGCGCCTAGATGGGTGGGGGCGACAGCGAACATCGCGTCGCCGACAAAGGGAAATAAGGTCAAAGTTGGATCTGGGGAGACCCTGCGGTATTGCTCGGCGGGTCGATAGACGTGGCGGACAGGCCGCCGGCAAGAAAAAACAAGACAGGGAATCGACGCGGGCGACGGCGCCGGTTTTTTGGCATGCAGCCTGCCCGCAACGGCTTGCGGGCAGGCCAATTCAGGCATGGCGGCAATAGGCGCTTTCACCCTTCTTGGGTTCTCTGCGGTCGCAAGCAATATTGTCTGCGCCGCTTCGCAAAACTAAGCAAAACAGCTAGTGGTTCAGCGGACGAAATGCAAGGGCTGGCCAAGAGAATCCGGCGTCACCAGCACCACGCCGCCGGGGCTGACATAGAAACGCTTGCGTTCTTCCTCCAAATCCTCGCCGATCACGGTATTGGGCGGAATCACGCAGCCCTTGTCGATGATCGCCTTGGTGATCCGGCAATGGCGGCCAATGTTCACGTCCGGCAAAACCACTGAATCGGTCACTTTGCAAAAGGAATTCACCCGCACATTGGAAAACAGTAGCGAGCGCCGCACTTCCGAGCCGGAAACGATGCAGCCGCCGGACACCATGGAGTCCACCGCATAGCCGCGGCGGTCTTCGTCGTCGAACACAAACTTGGCCGGCGGGGTCTGCGCCTGGAAAGTCCAGATCGGCCAGTCGTGGTCGTACAGGTTCAGCTCAGGATTGACATTGACCAGTTCCATGTTGGCGGCCCAATAGCTGTCCACTTCGCCGACGTCGCGCCAGTAGGACTGCACGCCGCTTTGCGCGTCGCGGAACGGATAGGCGAACACACGGTAGTTTTCAATCACGCTAGGGATAATGTCTTTGCCAAAGTCACGACTGGAGCCAGGCGTGTCGGAGTCTTTAATCAGTTGTTCAAACAAAAACTTAGTGTTGAAAATGTAAATGCCCATGGAGGCCAGTGCTTGATCCGGCCGACCCGGCATCGGCGGGGGATTGGAGGGCTTTTCGACAAACGAGCGGATGCGCTTGTTTTCATCGACCCCCATCACGCCAAAGGACTTCGCCTCTTCCAACGGAACCTCCATGCAGCCGATGGTCAGATCCGCCTGTTTTTCCGCGTGTTCGGCCAGCATCAGCCCGTAGTCCATCTTGTAGATGTGGTCGCCGGCCAGGATCAGCACATATTCGGAGCCGCGCTGGCGCAAAATGTCCAAGTTCTGATAGACCGCGTCGGCGGTGCCGGCGTACCAAGCGTCTTCCGTCAGACGCTGCTGGGCCGGAATGATATCGACGAACTCGCCCAGCTCGGCGCGTAAAAAGCCCCAGCCCTGCTGAATGTGGCGGATCAGCGAATCAGCCTTGTACTGGGTCAGCACGCCGATCCGGCGTATGCCGGAGTTCAGGCAGTTGGACAGCGGAAAGTCGATGATGCGGAACTTGCCGCCAAAAGGCACAGCCGGCTTGGCGCGCCATTCAGTGAGATCATGCAGGCGCGATCCCCGACCGCCTGCGAGAATCAGCGCCAAGGTGTTGCGGGTCAAAACGCTGACGAAACGAGAGTGATGGGATTCGGACACAAATGATCTCCTGCGATGGTTTAAGACGTACAAGCGGGGCGCAAATTTGGTAACATGTCCCCAAAATTTACCGGCGATGGCGACGCCATTCTACTACCAGAGGTCTAAGAAAGTGAACCCGAACGAAACGCGGCAAGCAAACGAACCCAATCCGGCGCCCACCACCGGCCTGGATACGGATCTCCAACGCATCATTGAGGCGCGCCATCACGACCCCTTCGCCGTACTCGGCAGACACGCAGGCCAAGACAAAAAAGACACCATCCGCGTCATCCTGCCGCAGGCAGAGACCGTCCGCATCGGCGGCGGCAACGGCCCGCAAATGGAACGCTTGCCCGGAACCGACGTGTTTCAATACACGCTGAAAGCTAACGACGCCATTCCCACGCATTACCGGCTTGACTGGATCGACAAGTCCGGGCAAAGCCGTTCCCACGTCGATCCCTACACCTTCCCGCCGCAACTGTCCGATTTCGACATCCACCTGTTTTGCGAAGGCAAACACTGGCACATTTACCGCATTCTTGGCGCGCAACCCCACACCGTTGATGGCGTGGAGGGCGTGTTGTTCGCCACTTGGGCGCCCAATGCCGAACGCATCAGCGTGGTGGGCGACTTCAATGGCTGGGACGGCCGCAGCCATGCGATGAGGGTGCGCGGCGGCAGCGGCGTGTGGGAGTTGTTCATTCCGGGGATTGCCCCGGGAACCATCTACAAACTGGAAATCCGCAACCGCCAACACGGCACCATTCACTTGAAAGTAGACCCTTACGGCCGCCGCTTCGAGCAACGCCCGCAAACCGCTTCCATTGCCGTCGGTAAAGATGATTATGCCTGGGGCGACGAAGCGTGGCTAGAAGCCCGCAAAGCCAGCGACTGGCTGCATGAGCCGCTTTCCGTCTATGAAGTGCATCCGGGTTCTTGGCGGCGCGACGGCGAAGGCGGCTTCCTGAGCTACCGTGAACTGGCCGTGCAACTGGTCGATTACGCCAAGGCGCAGGGATTCACACACATTGAGCTGCTGCCCATCACCGAACACCCGCTGGACGCTTCCTGGGGCTACCAAACCACCGGCTACTTTGCCCCGACCAGCCGCTTTGGCGAACCGGACGACTTCCGCCATTTCGTCGATTACTGCCATCAAAACGACATGGGCGTCATCCTCGACTGGGTGCCTGCACACTTTCCCAAAGACGCCCACGGGCTTGCCCGTTTCGATGGCACGGCGTTGTATGAGCACGAAGACCCGCGCTTGGGCGAACACCGCGACTGGGGCACGCTGATTTACAACTTCGGCCGCAACGAAGTGAAAAACTTCCTTATTAGTAGCGCCGTGTTTTGGCTGGAGGAATTCCACATTGACGGCCTGCGCGTGGACGCCGTCGCTTCCATGCTCTATCTGGATTACTCGCGCAACCCAGGCGACTGGATTCCCAACAAATACGGCGGCAACGAAAACTTGGAGGCCATCGCCTTCCTGCGCGAATTGAACACTGTCACTCACCAGTTGCATCCGGGCACGCTGGTCATGGCCGAGGAATCCACCGCTTGGCCGCAGGTCACCCGCCCGACTTGGACGGGTGGCTTGGGCTTTTCGATGAAATGGAACATGGGCTGGATGCATGACACTTTGCAGTACATGAGCAAAGACCCCATCCACCGCCACTACCACCACGACCAGCTCACGTTTGGCCTGCTTTACGCCTTCACCGAGAACTTTGTCTTGCCGTTCTCCCACGATGAGGTGGTTCATGGCAAAGGCTCGATGCTGTCCAAAATGCCGGGCGACGAATGGCGCAAGTTTGCCAATTTGCGCTTGCTGTATACGCTGATGTACACCTACCCCGGCAAAAAGCTATTGTTCATGGGCTGCGAGTTTGGCCAAGGCACGGAATGGAATCACGCGCAGGCGTTGGACTGGTATGTGTTGGATTATCCGATGCATCAGGGCGTGCAAAAATTACAGTCCGACCTCAACCGCCTTTACCGCGAAACCCGTGCGCTGCACCAGTTCGACTTCGACCCCAAAGGTTTTGAGTGGATCGACTGCCATGACGCGCCGCAGTCGGTATTAAGCTACCTGCGCCGCGCGGGTGACGCTTTCGCCGTGGTTATCCTCAACTTTACCCCGGTGCCCCGTCCGAACTACCGCATCGGCGTTCCCGAAGCCGGGATTTACACGGAAGTGCTCAACTCCGACTCCGAATATTATGGCGGCAGCAACACCGGCAACTTCCCGTTGCAGGCCGAGGCTAAAGAATGGATGGGGCGCCCCTATTCCATCGTCCTGACTCTCCCCCCCTTAGGCGGTATTGTCTTGGCACTCAAGCCAGAGCTTAAGGACGAGGATGTGGCGGAATTGCCAGAGCTAGACGCGGAAAGTGCTGGGGCGGAAGACGAGGCATGAAAAAAATCCTCTTCGTCACCAGCGAAGCCTATCCACTCATTAAGACCGGGGGGCTGGCGGATGTGTCCGGTAGCCTGCCCATCGCCTTGAACACGCTAGGGCACGATGTACGCATCGTCATGCCGGCTTACGCCGATGTGCTGACCACCTTAGGCGAACTGCCCTGCAAACGCATCCAGCAAATCAACGGAACCATTGAAATACTGCAAACCCAGTTGCCGGGTTCGGCAGTCCCCGTGTGGCTGGTTGCGCAGGAAGGCGCCTTTGACCGATCCGGGAATCCGTATTTGGCTGAAAACGGCAAATCTTGGCCAGACAACGCCGAGCGTTTTGCCTTGCTCTGCCGGGTGGCCGTGGAGATTGCCATGGATCGGGTGGGTTTTGGATGGAAGCCGGATATCGTCCATTGCAACGACTGGCAGACCGGTTTGATCCCCGCCCTACTGGAGGACGAGCCGTCCCGCCCGGCCACGATCTTCACGATCCACAATTTGGCGTACCAAGGGCTGTTTCCCCAAGATTGCTTCAAAAAGCTGGGCTTGCCTGGGCGCTTGTGGTCATACAATGCCTTGGAGTTTTACAACCAGCTTTCATTCATCAAGGGTGGGTTGGTCTATGCCGACCGCATCAACACCGTCAGCCCCAATTACGCGCTCGAAATCCAAGGCAAGGAGTTTGGCTGCGGCATGGATGGCTTGCTGAAGGAGCGCTCGGATCGGCTGAGCGGCATTATCAACGGTATTGACGAAGACGCCTGGAACCCCGCATCCGACCCGCTCATTCCCAGCCGTTTCACAGCCAGCGAAATGTCCGGAAAAGCGGGCAACAAGGCCGTCTTGCAACAGCGTTTCAACCTTGAGCAAAATGATGGCATGGCGGTCATTGCCATGGTCGGCCGGACAGTGCAGCAAAAAGGCATAGACTTGGTATTGGATGCCATGCCGCAGTTGATGGATCTGCCGCTGCAACTGGCGATACTAGGCAGCGGCGAAAGGAAATATGAGCAGACGCTTAAGCATTGGAGCAGCCTGTACCCAGACCGCATCGCGCTGACCCTGGGTTATGACGAATCTTTGGCGCATCTGCTTGAGGCGGGTTCCGACCTGTTTTTGATGCCTTCTCGCTTTGAGCCTTGCGGCCTCAACCAGATGTACAGCCAGCGCTATG
>JBJSYU010000447.1:0-5946 GCA_046089945.1 Candidatus Methylumidiphilus sp. | reverse complement strand
AAAAATCGGATCCCAATTGTCAGTGTTGGGTTTACCCCAGTTGAATTGCTCCGAATCACCTTTTCTTTTCACCTCAATCCGCGATTCAAGATGGGTAATTTCAGCGGAAACTTTGTCTTGTGGATGGACAGTAAAACTGGCTTCAACCAGCGCAGTATCGCTAACCCCGCGCTGAGTAGATCCCGGTTCCCGGCGCACAAAATACCCGGCGTCGGCGTAGCGCTCCAATGGCCGCGCCGGCCCAAAAGCCGCCAGCGCAATGGCTTTTAGCAGCGTGGTTTTGCCCCAGCCATTATTGCCCAACAGCAGGTTGATATTAGGTAAACGGGGTTTTGGCAACCCAAGCTTTTTAAAATCTTGGTCAGGATGGACAAAGCTAATCTCCGTCTCCCGAAATGTGCGGAAATTCTGCAAGCGTATTGAATCGATAAACATAGGACGCGGCTATTTGTGGGAAGGGAAACGAAGTTGATAGGGGTATGGCCGGAAACCTCAATAAAGCCTGCTCCGTCCATGCGTCCACGGGTTCGGCATGAACGTAGCAGGGGTGATTTTCCTAGTGTCGCCCGCGCCGTGTCGGTCGAAGCGCGGGGGTTGTCGCTATTTTTTCAACGCCCTAGCCAAAGCATCGGCCATTGCGCCTTGCGGCTTGGGCGGTTCTGGCGCTCGGCGGGCGGGTTTTCCGGTGTTGCCGGCATTGCGGTTTTGCGCAGGCGCGGCGGCATTCTCACGCGGAACCTCGGCGTCCTTTTTCATGCTCAACGCAATACGCTGGCGCTGCACGTCCACTTCCAAGACTTTCACGCGCACTTGTTCGCCGGTTTTCACTACGTCGCGGGGGTCTTTGACGAATTTGTCGGAGAGGTGGGAGATATGCACGAGGCCGTCTTGGTGGACGCCGATGTCCACGAAGGCGCCGAAGTTGGCGACGTTGGTGACGACGCCGTCGAGCAGCATGCCGGGCTTGAGGTCGGTTATTTTTTCCACGCCTTCCATGAACTTGACCGATTTGAATTCCGGGCGCGGGTCGCGGCCGGGCTTTTCCAGTTCTTTCAAAATGTCGGTGACGGTGGGCAGGCCGAAGCGTTCATCGACGAAGTTTTCGGCGTTGACGCTGCGCAGGAAACTGGCGTTGCCGATGATGTCGCGGATGTCTTTGGCTGTCGCCCCGGCGATGTTGCGCACGACGGGATAGGCTTCCGGGTGGACGGCGGAGGCGTCTAGCGGGTTGTCGCCGTCCATGACGCGCAAAAAGCCGGCCGCCTGCTCGAAGGTTTTTTCGCCTAGGCGGGCGACTTTTTTCAGTTGCTCGCGGTTTTTGAACGGGCCGTTTTGGTTGCGGAATTCGACGATGTTGCCGGCGATGGTTTGCGACAGCCCGGAGATGTATTTCAGCAGCGACACCGAGGCGGTGTTGACGTCCACGCCGACGGCGTTGACGCAGTCTTCGACGACGGCGTCCAAGCCCCGCGCAAATTGGGTTTGGTTGACATCGTGCTGGTATTGGCCGACGCCGATGGCTTTCGGGTCGATTTTCACCAGTTCGGCCAGCGGGTCTTGCAGGCGGCGGGCGATGGACACCGCCCCGCGCAAGGACACGTCCAAATCGGGGAATTCCCGCGCCGCCAGTTCCGAGGCCGAATACACCGAGGCGCCGGCTTCGGAGACGGTGATCTTGGTCACGCCGAGGTTGGGATGGCGCTTCATCAAGTCGGCGACAAGCTGGTCGGTTTCCCGCGAGGCGGTGCCGTTGCCGATGCTGACCAGTTGTGCGCCATGCTTTTCGATCAACTGGGCGAGGATGGCAATGGATTGATCCCATTGGTTTTTCGGCTGGTGCGGGTAGACCGTCGCGGTGTCCAGCAGTTTGCCGGTGGCATCGACGACGGCGACTTTGACGCCTGTCCTGATGCCGGGGTCTAGGCCCATCGTCGCCTTCGGCCCGGCGGGGGCGGCGAGCAGCAGGTCTTTCAGGTTGAGCGCGAACACGCGGATGGCTTCGGTTTCCGCCGCCTCGCGCAGGCGTTGGCGCAAATCGGTGTCGATGCGGCTGGCGATTTTGACTTTCCAGGCGTAATGCACGGCGTCCAGCAGCCAGGCGTCGGCGGGCCGGCCTTGGTCTTTGATGTTGAAGGCGCGGCTGATGACGCCTTCGCAATGGGCATGGGCGGCGTCTTCATCTTTGCCGATTTGCACATCGAGGTTCAGCACGTCTTCTTTGCTGCCGCGAAACAGGGCGAGGATGCGGTGCGAGGGCATTTTCGCCAGCGGTTCGGCGAAGTCGAAATAGTCGCGGAATTTCGCGCCTTCGGTCTCTTTGCCGGGGGCGACGCGGGCGGCAAGCAGCCCTTCCGTCCACACCCGCTCGCGCAGTTCGGCCAGCACGGTGGCGTTTTCGGCGAAGCGCTCCATCAGGATTTGCTTGGCGCCTTCGAGCGCGGCGGCGGCGTTCGCCACGCCTTTGTCGGCGTCGATAAATTTCAGCGCCTCGTCCTGCGGGTTGAGTAAAGGATTGGCAAACAGGCCGTCGGCCAATGGTTCCAACCCGGCTTCGCGGGCGATGTGCGCCTTGCTGCGGCGTTTCGGCTTATACGGCAGATAAAGGTCTTCGAGCAGGGTTTTGCTGTCGGCGGCGATAATCGCCTGTTCGAGTTCCGCCGTCAGTTTGCCTTGTTCGTGGATACTGTTGAGGATGGTATCGCGGCGTTCGTTGAGTTCGCGCAGATAGGCCAGCCGCAGTTCCAGCATGCGCAATTGCGTATCGTCCAATCCTTCGGTGGCTTCCTTGCGGTAACGGGCGATGAAAGGCACCGTCGCGCCTTCGTCCAACAAGGCCACGGCGGCTTGCACTTGCCGTGGCAATACATTCAATTCTTCCGCTAGGCGGGCAATCACATCCATAACAGTTTGGTTATTTAAAGTAAGTGGTGGTATAGGCTGTCAAGTTTCTGTTCCCTCACCCTAGCCCTCTCCCCCGCAGGGAGAGGGGACTTTTGCAGGGATTCCTTAGGTGGTTTCGGTCAAATACAACTGCAATGCTGTTTTGGCGCGGATGGTGTTTTGGCGCATATGCACAATGACGTGCATAAGCATTTCTTTCAGTATCCAATAGCCTTTTTCGGGATGGGCGTCGAGGTAGTCGATCATCTGTATGCCGTCAAAATGGATGACTTCGCAATCGGTCACGGCGGTGACTTGGGCGCTGCGCGGCTCGCCGTCGAACATCGACAATTCGCCGAACAGGTCGTTTGCGCCGAGCTTGGTCAACCCAGTGGTTAAACCGCCGATTTTGTCTTCGATGTAGATTTTGGCCTGGGCTTGACCTTTGACGATCAAATAAAAATCCCGGCCTTCGTCGTCTTCCTCCAATATCACCGTGCCGGCGGCATAGCTTTCGGTGGCGTGTGGCACTTGCTGGGTAAACTCTGGATCGTCCAATAACTTGATTAGGCTTTTCATGGCAGAGGTGGCTCCTGTTTAATAATGGGGAAAACACAAGGGAAGACGGTGCGGCTTGCGCTGTCTTCATGGGGCGACAGTGTACTGGGTATCGGCTTAAAGCTTAAGCGGAAATGCCTTTAGGCAGCGCTGATTAAGCCTTTAGCTTCCCCCTCTTGGCAGGGGGGAGGGGTGGGGTCAGGGCCAAAAAAATCCAATCGCTTGCCCCTCACCCTAGCCCTGTCCCCACGGGGCGAGGGGACTTGTTCCCGGCTTCCTTTTTAAAGCCCGCCGGCTTCGGTGTCTCCGTCCGCCGTGTCCAAGGCGGCTTCCAAGCCGATCCGCCGCTTTGTCCGGCTGAGCAGGCTGCGGGTGCGGGCCAGTTTGGCTTCGCGGATTTCTTCTTCCAGCCGCAGGCGTTGGCGCTCCATTGCCAGCATGCCGATTTCGCGGTTCAAAAACGCCTCCAACTCGATGACCGCCGGGGCGCGCCGTTCTTTTTCGGCCATTTCCAATTCGGTCTGCAACTGCCGCATCTGCGCGTCGTGGCGCAGTTGTTCGGCATGCTGGCGGGCTTCGTACTCGCGTTGGCGCTCCAATTGCGCCTCGATTTTCGCCATTTCGCCGCGCAGATTGTCGAGTTGCAGCTCCTTGGCCTGCACCTCGGCGCTGGCTTGCAGTTGCCGCAAATACGCCTCGTGGCGCAATTGTTCGCCGCGTTCGCGGGCTTCGGCCTCGCGCTGTTTCGCCAGACGCGCCGCTTCGGCGAGGCGCAGGCTGTCCAGTTCGGTTTCCTTGGCCCTGATCTCGGCTTCGGCCTGCATTTGCCGCAGCCAGTTTTCGTGCAGCAATTGGTCTTCGCGGCGGCGCAGTTCGTGGCTTTGCCGCTCGGTCTGCTGGGCGGTTTCCGTCGCCAGTTCCGCCCGCAGGATTTCCAGGTCGGCTTGCATGGCTTGCAATTCGGCCTCGGTCTGGCGCTGGCGCAGCAGGGCTTCGTGGCGCAGCCGCTCCTCCTGTAGCCGCTCTTGGCTGGCCAGTTCTTCCATTTGGCGGCTGGCTTCGACGGCCAGCGCCGCCTGTTGCCGGGCCAATTCGACCTCGCGGGCCTGCCGGTCAATGGCCTCCTGCTGCTCGCGCAACTCGGCTTCATGCCGCCATTGCCGCTCGCGCAGGCGTTTGTCGTTTTCCAGCCGCTCGGCCAATTGCGCGGCGGCCACGGCCATGTGTTCGCGCACTTGTTCCAACTCAGCCTCTTGCGCCTGCCAGGCTTGCGCCGCCTCTAGCTGGCGCAGTTCGGCCTGGTGGCTGGCGTCTTCTTCGTGGGTGCGGGCTTGGCTGAGCCTCTGTTCGCGCAGCCGCGCTTCTTCGGCGGCGAGCGCGGCTTGCAGGCTTTCCAGTTCGTGGCGCTGTTTGGCGTGGCGCTGCGCCTCCTCGCGCTTGGCGAGTTCAAGCAAAGTGGCCTCGCGCTCCAGCAGCAGGCGGCGGGTGGTGGCGGCTTCTTCGGTCTGTTCTTTGAGGATGCGCTCCTGGGCCTCGCGGCGGCGGCGCAGGAAATCTTCGTAGATGGCTTGGTGGCGCGTCCACGGCGGCAGGGCGTCCAAGTCCACCGCATCGACGGCGGCGAAATGCGGCTCGATGCGGCATTGGCTGCGGCAGCGCACGCCGCGCAGCAGCAGCACTTCGTTGACGATGTCGGCGACGGTTTTTTCCAGCGCGTCGCAGCCGTCGGACAGCCACGCCGATTCGGTCTCCATGCGTTTGATTTCCTGCTCGGCGATGTCTTTCAGCAGGGTTTTCAGGCTGGATTCCACCTGGCCGCAGAGGTCGCCGATAAATTCCAGATGGTCGTTGGCGTAGCGCAAGGTCGGCTGGTAGCGGATGTTGAGTTCCGCCTCGACCACGCACAACTGGCCCAGGTGCAGCGTGGCCAGTGGGATTGTCCAGTCGCGGATGGGCAGTTCGTGGACGCTGTGCCAGAACTGGCGGCGGAAGGCCGGCGGGCGCTCGTACAGGCGGATGAACGGCCACAGATGGCTTAGCACCACATAGCGGCCGCCTTCAAAGCCCGCATCCCAGGTTTCTGGCGGGTAGGGCAGGGGCAGGGCGTCATCCATCGGTTTTTTCCTCCACTAAGGTTTGCAAAGCTTTTTCGCCGGGGGCCGGGGCGGCGGCGGCGTCGGCCCGCGCCTGCATGCGCCCGACAATGATTGGGTAAAGATTGGGGGCAAACTCGACTTTTTTTGCGCTGATTTTGCGCAGATAGCCACGGTTGAGCAGGAAGGCCACGGCGAACATGCGCGTCCAGTCGGGCACGCGCCGCGCCCGCTCCAGTTCGCTGCGCTCAATTTGAAACTCCAATTCGTCGTTGGCGTTGATGGCGAAGCTGTTGAACTGGCGCAGCCCCAGGTAGACCATTTCCTTTTCGTCTTCGGTCAACGGCCCCGGCGCGCTGAATTCCAGGCGGTAGGATAGGATCACGGTGAAGAAGTCCACCATCGCCGCGCAGGC
>JBJSYU010000446.1:0-3115 GCA_046089945.1 Candidatus Methylumidiphilus sp. | reverse complement strand
ATGGGCAACCCCGACATGCGCATCCCCATCGCCCACGCGCTCGGCTTCCCGGAGCGCATCGCCTCCGGCGCGGAACCGCTGGACTTGTTCGCAGTCGGACAACTGAACTTCCAAACCCCGGACTTTGAGCGCTTCCCGAATCTGCGCTTGGCCTACGAGGCCGTCCGCGTCGGCGGCGCGTTGCCGGCCGTGCTGAACGCCGCCAACGAAGCCGCCGTCGCCGCCTTCCTCGACAAGCGCATCCGCTTCACGGTCATCCCCGACATCATCGCCCATTGCATGGATCGCCCCACGGACGGGTCGGCGGACAGCATTGAAGGGGTGTTGGAGGCGGACGCCCAGTCACGGGCCATGGCGCAAGCCTACATCGCCAAACGGCACAGCCACTAGCGGCCACATCATGCAATCCTTATCGCTGGCGCACACGGTTTTCTATTTTCTGTTGGCCTTGGCGATTCTGGTCGCCTTCCACGAGTTCGGGCATTTTTACGCCTGCCGCAGGCTGGGCGTGAAAGTGCTGCGGTTTTCCGTAGGCTTGGGCAAACCCCTCTGGCGCCGCCGCAAGTCGCCGGACGACACCGAATTTTCCATCGGCATGCTGCCCTTGGGCGGCTACGTGAAAATGCTCGACGAGCGCGAAGGCGAAGTCGCCGAAGAAGACCTGCCGCATGCCTTCAACCGCCAGCCTGTCGCCGTCCGCGCCGCGATAGTGTTTGCCGGGCCGTTCGCCAATTTCGTGCTGGCCATCTTGCTGTATTGGCTGGTGTTCATGATTGGCGAAACCGGACTGCGCCCGGTGCTGGGGCCGGTCGCCCCCGGCACTCTGGCCGCGCAGGCGGGTTTTCTGGAAGGCGAAGAAATCATCGCCGTGAACGGCGCCGACACCCCCACCTGGGGCTTGGCCTTAGGCGCGGTGATCGAACACGCCATGGATCAAGACGACATCGAAATCGACGTGCGCAGCGACCACGGCAAGCTGGCCCGCCGCGTCTTGGCCGTTCCCGCCGACCTCATCGAAAAACCCGACCAACTCCATGACCGCCTAGGCTTCAGCCCATGGCAACCGTCCTTGCCGGCCGTGGTGGAGCGGGTCGAGCCGAACAGCGCCGCCGAGGCGGCAGGCTTGCAGCCCGACGACCGCCTGCTTGACGCCGACGGCACGCCGGTCAAAGACTGGCAGCAATGGGTTGAGTATGTCCGCGCCAAGCCCGGCCAAGCGATTAGCCTCAAGGTCGAACGCGCCGGTGCGGAAGTTGCGCTGCAAATCATCCCGGCGGAAACCGCCACCGCATCCGGCAAGGTTGGCCGCATCGGCGCGGCGGTGCGGATACCGCAAGACTTGGTGGCCTCCATGCAAGTCGAATACCGGCTAGGCCCGTGGGCGGCGCTCACCGCCGCCAGCGCCAAAACCTGGGATTACTCAGTGATGACGCTGAAAATGATAGGCCGCATGATCGTCGGCCAAGCCTCGGTGGAAAACCTCAGCGGCCCGATCAGCATCGCCCAGTTTGCCGGCCAGTCGGCCAGCATGGGGCTGGTGCAATTCCTAAAGTTTCTGGGGCTGGTGAGTATCAGCTTGGCGGTGCTGAACCTATTGCCGGTGCCGGTGCTGGACGGTGGCCACCTGTTGTTTTACGCCGTTGAAGCACTGCGCGGAAAGCCCTTGCCTGAACATGTGCAAGCCATGTTTCAAAATGTCGGCATTGTGATTCTTTTCTCATTGATGATATTCAGCTTTTATCTGGATATTGTCAGGCAGTCGGCCTAAGGCTTAAAGTGCCTGCAAACTGAAACTTGAGGCCGTCGCGGTGACACTACCCTCCGCCATGGCGACGGCCACATCTTCCATCCAACGCGATTCCCCGACATCTACGGACAAACCCACCCATGAAAACCACACTGATTGGCCTTGGCCTGCTCGTCTTGGCCGCTTTCGCATACACCGCGCAAGCCGAAGAAAGCCCAAACCAAGCGATTGAAGAAGCCCTGAAAAAGGTGGCGCCGACCTTGACGCCCACCGCCATCCAGCCTTCAAAGATACCCGGCCTGTACGAAGTAACCGCCGGGTCGAAAGTGTTCTACATGACCGCCGACGGCAATTATTTGTTCGACGGCAAACTCACCGATTTGAAGGCCAGTAAACGCGCCACGCCGGTGCCGGGGCTTACCGAATTTGTCTCCGGCTCCAAACTGTATTACCTCAGCGAAGACGGTGGGCAGTTTCTCGAAGGCTCGCTGATTGATGTCAAAGCCAACAAGGATTTGACCGAAGCCCGCCTAGGCGAAGGCCGCATCGCCGAATTGGAGAAAATCGGCGTTGACAATATGCTGGTGTTCAAGCCAAAAAAGCCTAAATATGTGGTCTATGTGTTCACCGATATCGACTGCGGCTATTGCCGAAAACTCCATTCCGAGATTGACCAATACTTAAATGCCGGCATCGAAGTCCGCTACCTGTTTTTCCCCCGCGCCGGCCTAAACTCCGAGTCCTACAACAAAGCCGTCGCGGTATGGTGCGCGAAAGACCGCCAAGCGGCAATGACCAAGGCGAAGAAAGGCGAAAGCATCGACATGAAGCAATGCGAAAACCCGGTCAGCGCCCACATGAAACTCGGCGAAGAGTTCGGCATGTCCGGCACACCGATGATTGTCACCGGCAAAGGCACGCTGATCCCAGGCTATGTCAACGCCATTAGCTTGGCGCAGGGCTTGGAAAAAGAAGCCAAGAAATAGGCCACCCGATTCCGCCATGCCCCTCGCTGGTGCCATGGCGGAATCCTTTTTCTGCGAGGAAAGCGCCATTCAGGCTTTCACCCCCACCATGCCTATCCCCTCGCGCCCATCCCACAGACTCACCTCGTAATAATATTCCGGTCGGAAATATCCGGCTTGTCCCATGCGGAAGCCTGCCGCTGCGCACAGCGCGGCCAAGGTTTCAATGTCCAGAAAATTAAAGTATTCCGGCATCGCCTGCCGCAGAGCCTCTGGGCTGGTTGACTGACAAAACTCCCCGCCGCCTTCTAAGTTGTTGAAGGCGCTGCAAAAAGGAAGACATGCCGCCAAGGCAAGTCATCCATCCAGCGGGAGCGGTCAAGCTGCCGGCGGGAGGCGCGGG
>JBJSYU010000445.1:0-4518 GCA_046089945.1 Candidatus Methylumidiphilus sp. | reverse complement strand
AGCCGCAGCTTTTCGATGTCGCGCACCAAACTCAGCGATTTGCTGACATCGGGGAACGGCATCGAAAAGCTGCGGCTGGACGCTGACAAACCCGCCGCGAAGCGCGAAAAACCCGCAGCCGCCAAGGCCGAAAAAACCGCCGCGCCGCCCGCCCCCGCCCCGCAAGCGCCACCTGCCCCGCCCAAAAGCAGCGAACTGCCGGTCGCCGAGCCGCTGCCGGACGAAGGAGCCGCGCAGTGAAACGAGTCCTCCTGTTAATCGGCCTGCTGGCCGTCCTGCTCGGCGCGGCGTTTTTCGGCCTGCGCCATCTGGCGGCGCAAGGCCAGGCTGGCTACGTCATCGTCGGCATCGGCCACTGGTCGGTGGAAACCTCGCTGATGTTCGCCGGCATCGTGCTGGCCTTGACCTTCCTGCTGCTGTATTTTGCCATCCGCCTTGCCATCACCCTCGTCCGCCTGCCGAAAATCCTCAAAAAGCGCAGTCACGAACAGCGCAGCCAGCGCTCGCAGGAAGCCTTGCTGGCCGGCCTGATTGAATCCGCCGAAGGCAATTTCGAGTCGGCCGAAAAGCACCTGATCCGGCATGCCGCCAACAGCGGCGTGCCGCTCATCAACTACCTGACCGCCGCCCGCGCCGCACAGTCACGCGGCGCCATGGAACAACGCGACGAATACCTCAAGCTGGCGCAAGAAACCATGCCGGAGGCCGAGTTGGCGATTGGCCTGACCAAAGCCGAATTGCAGCTCTCCAACAAACAGTTCAACGAAGCGCTGGAAGGGCTGACCCAACTCGACAAAATCGCCCCCAGCCACGCCGCTGTGCTGAAACTGATGCACCAGGCTTACGCCCGCGCCGAAGACTGGGAAGGCTTGAGCCAACTCATCCCCAACCTGCATGCCAACAAAGTCATGCTGGAGGCGGAAATCAAACTGCTGGAGACGGAAACCTACAGCGCCCTGATTAAGCAAAAGTCCGAAGCCCGCGACGCCATCGCGCTGCGCAACCTCTGGCTGGACGTGCCGGCCCACATCCGCCAGTCCATCGGCATCCAACAGTTGTACTACGCCGCGATGATCGAAGCCGGCGCGGAAGTCGAAGTCGAGCCGCTGGTGCGCCAAGCGCTGGCGAAAGAATGGAGCGAAACCCTGCTGGTGCTGTACGGCTGCGTCCACATGCCCGACACCGAACAGCAATTGACCACCGCCGAAAGCTGGCTGCCCGCCCACCGCAATGACGCCATCCTGCTGCGCGTGTTGGGCAAACTGTCGCTGCGCGCCAACCTGCTGGACAAAGCCAAGGAGTATCTGAAAACCAGCCTCAAGGCCGAACCCAGCGTCGAAGCCTACCAACTCTTAGGCGATGTGCTGATGAAGCAAGGCGACGCGCATACCGCTTGCCAATACTTTCGCAACGGCTTATTGTTTGCCTCCAATGAAGTCGTGGCGCTAATCGAACAGCAAAACGCCGACGCCGAAGCGGAGAACGCCGAAGCATCCAGCGCCGAAACATAAGCCTGACGGCAAACCCCAGCCCGACGAATTAAAGGGATAACATCGCACTGCGCGGGTTATCCCTTTTTTTATGCCGCAATACTCCAAGCATACTCAACGGATCGCGCAACAATTGTCCGAGTTGCAAACCCAACGCATGACACTGGGCGAACGCTCCCCCACTGCGCCGGATGCTAAATAATGCCACCATGGCCCGCCTGAAAACCGCCTATCTCGTCTTGATATTCGGCTGGCTGTATCTGCCGATGGCGGTATTGATCCTATATTCATTCAATCCGTCCAAGTATGGCCTGCGCTGGGAAGGGTTTAGTTTGGCGTGGTATCAGCGCTTGGCGCAGGATGCGGCGTTGTTGGAGGCGGCGGCGCATTCGCTGGCCGTCGCCGGGTTGTCGGCGACGCTGGCCTGCCTGTTAGGCGCGTTTGGCGCAATCGGCCTGCAACGTTATCGCTTTCCCGGCAAAACAGCCGTGCAAGCCCTGCTGTTCACGCAATTGATGTCGCCGGATATCGTCATGGCGGTGTCGCTGTTGGTGCTGTTCATCGCCTTGCGCGTCGAATTAGGCTTTACCGCGCTGCTGCTGGCGCATGCGACATTCAGCCTGCCGTTTGTCACCGTCACCGTGCAGTCGCGGCTACAAGGTTTCGACCGCTATTTAATCGAGGCGGCGCAGGATTTGGGGGCCGGGGAATGGCAGGTATTGCGCCATGTGCTATTACCCTTGGCCGCACCCGCGATAGCCGCCGGCTGGCTGTTGAGCTTCACGCTGTCGCTGGATGATGTCGTGGTCAGTTTCTTCGTGACCGGGCCTGATTTTGAAGTATTGCCGTTGCGCATTTACTCGCTGGTGCGCATGGGCGTCACACCGGAAGTCAACGCGCTGGCCACCGCATTGTTTGCATTGTCGCTGCTGTTGGTCGGCACGGCACAATGGTTATTGCACCGGAAGCCCGGATGAAATACTTAGCCTTGCTATTGTGTCTGTTGCCGCTGGGCGCGGCCGGCGAAACCCCGGAAATCCTGCTGTTCAATTGGTCGGATTATATGCCCAGGGAGGTATTGCAACAGTTCATGCAGGAAACCGGCATTGCCGTGCGCGAGACGACTTACGACAGCAATGAGGCGCTGTACGCCAAGCTGAAACTGCTGGGCAATGGCGGCTATGATGTGGTCGTCCCGTCCACGTATTTTGTCGATAAAATGCGCAAGGATGGCATGTTGCTGGCCTTAGACAAAACCAAACTGCCGAATATCCAGCACCTCGACGCCCACCATTTGGATAAGCCGTTTGACCCCGGCAATCGCTACAGCCTGCCGTATTTGTGGGGAACCACCGGCATCGCAGTAAACACCGCGAAATTCCCAGTCGAATCCGTCAAATCATGGGCAGATTTGTGGAAGCCAATATTCCGCCAGCGGCTATTGCTGCCAAATGATATGCGCGAGGCTTTCCATATCGGGCTGCGGGTATTGGGATATTCCGGCAACAGCATCGACCCGGCGCAGATTCGGCAGGCGTATGAACTATTGCGCACGTTATTGCCGAATGTGCGCATTTTCACCTCGGACGCGATAGACGTGCAGTTGGTGACCGGCGAAGTCGATGTCGGCGTGGCATGGAGCGGCGTGGCCGGCAAGGCGCATGCGGAAGACCCAGCGATACAGTATGTCCATCCGCAGGAAGGCGTGATTATCTGGATGGACAACCTCGCCATCCCGAAAAACGCCCCGCACCCGGAACTCGCCCATCGCTTGCTGGATTTTCTGCTGCGCCCGGATATCGCGCAAACCATCACCGAGTCGGTCGGCTATGCCTCGCCCAACCGCACCGCCGTACAGCGCTTAAAACCCGCCTTGCGCGACGACGCCACCGCCTATCCCCGCGACGATATCCTGTCAAAAGGCGAATACCAAACCGACATCGGCGCGGCAATCACACTGTATACCGAGTATTGGGAGCGGCTAAAGGCAGAGTAGCGCCTTCTGATTTGATGTCGTAGCGCCGGCATCCTTGCCGGCGACCAGCCGCGACAAGAGCGCATTAACCTGCCGTCCCTGGCTTATAAAGTCACTGCCGGCAAGGATGCCGGCGCTACGTCGATCAGCAATTAGGATTCTGCGTCGCTATTCGCCCGAATCAAATCCGCATACCAATATGCCGACGCCTTCGGTGTACGCTGTAAGGTATCGTAATCGACGCGGTGTATGCCAAAACGGAAGGCATAGCCTGAACCCCATTCAAAATTGTCCAGCAACGACCAGATGAAATACCCGCGCACATCCGCCCCTGCGGTGACGGCGGCGGACAGCGCCGCCATGTAATCTTGCAGATAGCTGATGCGGTGGGCGTCGTCCACAAAACCCTCGGCATCGGGTGTCTCCTTGTCGCTGCCGCAGCCGTTTTCGGTGACATACACCGGCAGTTTGTAGCGCTGAAACGTGTCCAGCAATTCGCGGCGGAAGGCGTCCGGTTCGACCGCCCAGCCGATTTCCGACAGCCGGGTGCCTTGCGGCCCGCCGCCCATGCCAAACCCCAACACGCTGCCCGGCGCACTATTCGCCCACAGCGGCCCATAATGGTTTAAACCGAACCAATCCAATGGCCGACAAATCCGCGCCAAATCCCCGGCTTGCACATAGGGTTCAATATCTTCGGCAACCGACGGCGGGTAATGGCCGAGTATCTGCGGGTCAGGGAAAATGTTATTCCAATGCGCGTCCATCGGCTCGACCACGTGCTGGTGCGCCGGGTCGTGGCCTTCTGGGTAGACGACTTGGCGGTTATGGACGATGCCCAGCGACGCGCCAGAAACAGCCGCGCGCAACACATCGATGGCGGCGCCGTGGGCGAGGTTTTGATGATGCACCGTGCGGTAATACACGGCGCGGTCGGCGACGGCCGGCGGCGACCAGCCCCAGGCATAGCCGAACAAGGTGGACACGCTCTGTTCGTTGAACGTCGCCCAACGCCGCACCCGGTCGCCATAGCGGCGGGCGGCAAGCATGGCG
>JBJSYU010000444.1:0-4455 GCA_046089945.1 Candidatus Methylumidiphilus sp. | reverse complement strand
CCATTAAAACTTGACCACCACATCTCGGTGAGATGCCGAGCGGGCGGTCACAGGCTAAGTCGGACTTCGACGCCTACCCCGCGTATCTCCGCCGCGAAACTTTCCATCCATTCAACCGGCAAAGCGGCGAGGCGTGGGGCTTCGGGTTGTTGCGAGGGGCGGGCGAGGCCGTAGAGCAACACGCCGCGCAAGGCGATGCCTGCATCTTGCGCTTGGCGCAGGAAGGCGAGATAGGCTTGGCGTTCGGCGGCGGCGGGCGGCTGGCCGTCAATGGCGAAGGCGCAGGTTTGCAGCCAAGTCGGGCACAGATCAGCGGCGGCTTGCAGGTTGCGCAGGCGGCTTTCCGGGCTTGCGTGGACGCTGTTGATGCGGGCCGTGCCGAGGGCGGTGGCGCTGTCGAGCTTGAACCAGACTTCGCCGCCCGCTGCGGCCCAGGTTTTAAGCCCGGCGCGGACGTTTTCGCGGCGCATCAGGCTGCCGTTGCTGATAAGCACCAGTTTGAAGTGTTGCCGGGGGCCGCCGAGGCCGAAGTCGGCGGCGATTTGGCCGATCAGCGCGGCGGCTTGCGGGAATTGCGCGGAACTGGTGGGTTCGCCGTTGCCGGACAGGGCGATGTCGCGGATGGCTTGTTGCGCGGGCGGGACTTGGAAGCGCTGGTAAAAGTCGCCGTGCAGCGCGTCGTCGAGCAGGCCGCGCAGTTCGCGCTCCAACAGGCCCAAATCGGTGGGCGGGGCGGCGCCGCGCCGCAAGTCCGGCACTTGGCAGTAGACGCAGCGCCAGTTGCAGGCGTTGTTGGGGTTGAGGTTGACGCCGATGGACAGCCCGCCGCTGCGGCGGGAGACGACTGGGTAGACGTAGGTCAGCCCGGCGCTGTCGCGGTCGTGGTTGGCGGGGGTCAGTGGCTTGCTTGCCATGCGCGTCAAGGGCTGAGGCGGAAGCCGAGCCGGTCGGCCAGGGCGGCGGCGGCGGCGGCGGCGGCGGGGAAGTCCAAGCCGTGCAGGCACATTTGCACCGGTGCCAAGTCGGCTTCGGGCAGATACAGCCCCAGGTCTTCCAGCAGCGGGCCGGCGTCGGCCTGATCGTGTCGCGCCAAGGATTGCGCCAGTCCTTGCAGCAGCATTTCGACAGCGACGCGCTCGGCGGACGCGCAGGGTTCCAGCGCGGCGGCGTCGGCGGCCGCCAAATACTGTTCAATCGCGGCCAGGGCGCGGGCGAACGCCGGGCGCAGCGCGGCCAGCAGCAGCGCCAGCGTGGTCGGCGGGGTGGCGGGCGCGGTGAGGGCGCGATCCAGTTCGCCGGCTATCGGCGTGAGTTCGGCCAGGCCCAAGGTGGCGACCACGGCTTTGAGCTTGTGCGTCTGCGCGGCGGCCGCGCGCAGGTCGCCCGCGTCGATGAGCCGGGCCAGCGCGTCGGCGCAATCGGCGTAGTCTTGGGCAAAGCGGCGCAGGAGTTTGCGGTAGCTTTCCTCTTTGCGCACATGGCGCAGCCCGATGACGGTGTCCAGCGCGTCAGTGCGCGTCGCGGGCGCGGCCTGCGCCTGCGGTGGCGCGGCCTCGGCCATCTGCGGCAGCCATTGCCGCAATTTGCGGTGGAATACGTCGCTGTCCACCGGCTTGGACAGATAGTCGCTCATGCCAGCGTTGAGGCATTCCTCGCGGTTGTTGCCCAGGCTGCTGGCGGTCAGCGCCAGGATCGGCGTGGCGCGGTGCTGGCTTAAGCAGCGGATGGTGCGGGTGGCATCCAGGCCGTCCATCACCGGCATGTGCAGATCCATCAGGATCAGCGCATAGGCGGTTTGCTTGGCCATGGTCACCGCCTGCTGGCCGTTTTCGGCGATATCGACGTCCAGCCCGGTGTCTTGCAGCAGACCCAGCACCAGTTCTTGGTTCAGCCAATTGTCCTCGGCCAGCAGGACGCGCAAGCGCGGCGGGGCGGCGTCCGCCGGGGCGGGCGTGGCCTGGGCCAAGCGCGGGCATTTGCCTAGGCGGGCGGTGAACCAGAAGGTGCTGCCTCGCCCCAAGGCGCTGTCCGCCCCGGCTTCCCCGCCCATCATTTCGGCCAGTTGGCGGGTGATCGCCAGCCCTAGGCCGGTGCCGCCGTATTGGCGGGTGGAGGAGTTGTCGCCCTGCTCGAACAGGGAGAACAAGCGGCCCAATTGTTCGGGCGCGATGCCGATGCCGGTGTCCGTCACTTCAAAACGGGCCAGCACATCGTCCGCGCCGTCTTCGACGACGTGGGCTTTGACGTTGACGCCGCCGCGCTCGGTGAACTTCACGGCGTTGGCGAGGTAGTTGCCTAGCGCTTGGCCTAAGCGATGGGCGTCGCCGCGCAGCGCGGGCGGCAGGCCGGTGAAGTCGAATTCCAGGCTCAGTCCTTTCTGCCGCGCCTGCCCGGCGACGAGCGATTGCGCCTGCGCGAACAGGTCGGCGGTGGCGAAATCTGAGATTTCCAGGCTCAGCTTGCCCGCTTCGATCTTGGAGATGTCGAGGATGTCGTCGATGAGCGCCAGCAAGCGCTGGCCGGCCTGTTCGATCTTGGCGAGGCGCTGCTGTTGGCCGGGGTCGCGCAGGTCGCGGCCGAGCAGCCGGCTTAGCCCCAAGATGGCGTTCATCGGCGTGCGGATTTCGTGGCTCATGTTCGCCAGAAACGCGCTTTTGGCGCGGTTGGCGGCTTCGGCTTGGCGCTTCGCCTGGGCCAGTTGCGCCTCGTGCTGTTTGCGTTCGGTGATGTCGGTGTGGGTGCCGACGGCGCGGGCGGCCTGTCCCTGGGCGTCGCGCTCCATCACCCGGCCGCGGCTCAAGACCCAGCGGTAATCCCCGGCCTTGCCGCGCATGCGGAATTCCAGCTCAAAATTGTCGGGCAGGCTCAGGCTGTGTTCGAGGATGGCGCGTTGCGCTGCGCGGTCGTCGGGGTGCGTCAGCGCCGTGAAGGTGTCGAGGTGGTAAGGCCATTCGCGCGGGCCATAGCCCAGCATCCGAAAATAGGCTGGGCTGTAGTACACGTCGCCAGTCGCTATGTGCCAGTCCCACAGGCCGTCGCTGGTCGCCTCCATCGCCAGCCGCAGGCGCTCCTCGGTTTTCGCCAGTTCGCGGGTGCGTTCGGCGACGCGCGCCTCCAATTCGGCGTTGGCCTCGCGCAAAGTCCTTTCTGCCCGTTTGCGCGGGGTGATGTTGTCGATCACGGTGACGCATTCGCCGGGCGCCGGGCAGTAGGCGGACAGCGCGATCCAGCGGTCCAGCCCGGCCAGATGGGTTTCCAGGCGCTCCGGTGCGCCGCCGGTCGCCGCCCGGCGCAGGGCTTCCAGCAATTCCGGGTTGTTGCGGGCCACGCCGGGCAGGATGGCGCTCAAGCGCTGGCCGACGATATCGCCTAGGCCGGTGAGCGCGGCCAGCAGCGGGTTGGCCGCCAGACACTCGAAATCGCCGTCGCCGCCGTCCGCCACGGCGCGCCAATGGGCGTAGCCCGACTGCATATGGTCAAACAGGGCGCGGTAGCGGGCGGTGCTGTCGAGCAGTTGGCGGGCCAGCGCGAAGCGGCCGACGGCGTTTTCGACGGTGTGCGCCAGGCTTTCCGCGTTCATCCAGCTTTTGCCGATGAAATCCTGGGCGCCGCCCCGGAACAATTCAGCGCCGCCGATGCGGCTGATGTCGCCGCCGGTGACGATGACCACCGGGCACCATGGCGTCTCCGCCCCGCCCATCGCCGCCAGGATGTCCGGGGCGTCAAAGTCGGGCAGGTAGTAGTCCAGCAGCACGCAGTCGTAAGGCTTGCCCCGCGCCTCTTGACACAGCCGCAGGCCGGTTTGGCCCAGTCCGGCTTCGTCGAAACGGTAGCGCCGCCTGGCGCCGACCAGCAGCAGCCGCCGCATCTCGTCGCGGTCGTCCGGGTTGTCGTCGATGATTAGGATCGACCAAAGCGCGTCGTCGCTCATCGCGTCTGCTCCGGGCCGGGCGGCAGCACGGTGCTGCCCAGCCAATAGGCGAAAATCTGTTGCAGCAGCGCCAAGTGGTCGGGAAAGCGCACCGGCTTGACATGGTAGGCGTTGGCCCCGGATTCGTAGCACAGTTGCAGGTCGCGGGGGTTGGCGGAGGTGGTCAGTACAATCACCGGCAGTTGCCGCAGCCTGGGGTCGGCCTTGATTTCGCGCAGCGCGTCGCGGCCGTCGCGGCCGGGTGTGTTGAGGTCGAGCAGCACCAAAAGCGGACACTGCCCCGCCGCCCCGGACTGGGCCAGCAGCAGATCCAGGCAGTCGTCGCCGCTGTGGGCGCGCAGCAGCCGGCCCGCGTAGCCGGCGCGGCGGAAGCCTTCCCAGGCGGTGTCGAAATCTTCGTCGCAATCTTCCAGAATCAAAATAGGGGCTTCGATGGGCGGGGTGTTCATGGGCGTGTCTTTCAAACTAGGAATCTCTGATTAAATCTTTGGCGTTTGTCGTAGCGCCGGCATCCTTGCCGGCCA
>JBJSYU010000443.1:0-19496 GCA_046089945.1 Candidatus Methylumidiphilus sp. | reverse complement strand
CGACTCCCGCCCGTTGTCAAACACTTTCTACATCCGCCCCGGCACCTCCCCCGCCGGAAACCCCCGCGCCTCAGCGCCCCAGGGAGTCCGGCATTCTCGGCCAAAAAACGGGAGCTGTCAACCGGCTTCGGCTATTATTCTCAGGATTCCGCCACACATGAAGATTCTGCGCAGCTTTATCCGAAGCGCGGAATGCGCCTGCCTAGCCCCATGGCATAGTTAGCCAGCAGGCGTTTGCCGGGCAATAAGCGGTCGAGGGTCAGCAGGCCAATATTGCGTGTGGACGTTAAAACCCAGACGCTATTGGAGAATATCCTCACCGAATTGTCGGTGAACTGGATGACCCTGTCCAAATCGTCCTGACGCGCTTTGGCGTAGCCGTCTAGGAAAGCCTGTTCGCCAATGTCTTCACCAAAAGCGAGCTTGGAAGACAGCATTTCAACTAGCAGCGCCACATCGCGCAGGCCAAGGTTCAGCCCCTGCCCCGCCACCGGATGCAGTTGATGCACTGCGTTGCCAATTAGGACGACGCGCTGGTCGGTCATCCGCTGGGCGCGGATCAGCTTGAGCGGGAATCCCTGCCGCCGGGAAGCCAATGTGATTTGGCCCAGCCAATAGCCAAAAGCCGCCTGCAATTGGCGGGTGAACGCCGTTTCGGACAAGGCCAGCAGATCCGCCGCATCGTCGCTGTTCTGCGTCCACACCACGGAATAGCGTTTTTTGCCCAGCGGCAAAAAAGCCAACGGGCCAGCCGAGGTAAAGCGCTCATAGGCCGTGTAGTCGCCGCTGCGACCGGTTGTCACTTCAGTGACAAGGGCGGTCTGCCCATAATCCCGCTGCGTCTGACCAATTTCCAACAGCTTGCGGACGGTCGAATTGCCGCCATCGGCGGCCACCAGCAAGCGGACCGAAAGGTTGATGCTGGTGTCTGCTTGTTTGATGCTGACATGCACGGCGTTTCCGCCGGCTTTGAGTCCGACCACGGCGGCAGGACGGATCATCGTCACCGCGCTGGCGTCCAGCAGCGCCGCAACGGCATCCTCCAGCACCCGCGCTGTAACGACATAACCCAGGGCCGGGACGCCTTCCTGTTCAGCGCTCATGCGCAGCTTGCCGAAATAGCCGCGATCCGAAACATGGATATGGCGGATGGGCGCGGATTTTTTTTCGGCTTGCTGCCAAACGCCAATCTGCCCCAAGATTTGCGCAGACCCCCAGGCCAGCGCCAAAGCGCGCTCGCCCGCGCTGGAAGCCTTGCGCTGATCTTCGGCAACGGATTCGATAACTGCCACGCGCAGACCTGTGCCGCACAGGGCCAAAGCTAGGCTACCGCCCGCCAAGCCGCCGCCGGCAATCAACACATCGTAATCGTAGATCATCGTTCGGCCTCCATGAAGGCTTCGATTTCGGCCACGGTCTTGGGCAGGGCGGCGGTCAATACCTCGCAGCCGTCCTCAGTCACCAGCACGTCGTCTTCGATCCTGATGCCGATGCCGCGCCATTTGGGGGCCACGTCCATGCAGTTCGGCGCGATATACAGGCCCGGCTCGACAGTCAGCACCATGCCCGGCGCCAACTCACGCCATTCGCCCTTGACCTTGTAGTCGCCAACATCATGCACGTCCATGCCTAGCCAATGGCCCGTCCGGTGCATGTAAAATTTTTTGAAAGCGCCACTGCCGACGAGCTTGCCGACGCGGCCCTGCAATAAACCCAGCTTCACCAAGCCCTTGACCAGCACCCGGACTGCCGCGTCATGCGCTTCGATCCACGTTTTGCCGGGGCGTATTTTGGCGATGGCGGCCGACTGCGCGTCCAAAACCAATTCATACAGCAGCCGCTGCGTCTCGCTAAACCGGCCGTTGACGGGAAAGCTGCGGGTGATATCCGCCGCGTAGCTGCCACACTCGGCCCCGGCGTCGATCAGCAGCAAATCGCCGTCGCGCAGCACATCGGCGTTTTCCGTGTAGTGCAGCACACATGCGTTGCTGCCGCCCGCCACGATGGCGGGATAAGCCGCGTAGCGCAGCCCATGGCGCATACACTCGTGGCTCAGTTCGGCTTCGATCTGGTACTCATACATCCCCGCCCGGCACACCGCCATGGCCCGCTTATGGGCCATCACGGAAACCTCCGCCGCCCTGCGCATCAGTTGGATTTCGCCGGGACTCTTGCACAGCCGCATCTCGTGCAGCAAACGATCCAAGGCGATGAACTCCTCCGGCGGCTGCGCGCCGGTACGCGCCTTGCCGCGCAGGACATTGACCGCCGCCGTCACCTGCCGGTCCAGTTCGCCGTTCAGGCCGACGGGATAGTAAACCGCGCTCTTTTGATCCAGCAGATCAGGCAGCACTTCGGCCAACTTCTCGAAGGGAAAAGCCTCGTCCGCGCCATACTGCTCGCGCGCCCCCTCCAGCCCGGCATGCTTGCCCGTCCAAACCGCCTTGGCCTCGTCATAGGGACGGCAAAACAGGATAAAACGCCCCTGCTCGCGGCCCGGCGCCAAAACCGCCACGGACTCCGGCTCGTCAAAGCCGGTCAGATAATGGAAATCGCTGTCTTGGCGGTAGGGATACTCCACATCGCGGTTGCGCGCCACCGCAGGCGCTGCCGCCAGCACGGCGACGGTGTTTTTTTTCATTTTCCGCATCAATGCTTTGCGGCGTTGCTTAAATTCTTCAGGAGTAATCATGGGTGGGGGTTTCAATGAAAGCGGCGGTTAACGAGGGGAAGTTGCCACAAGTCGCCGCGCACCAGTTGGACGCCGACACGGACAAACTCGCTGACTTCGGTGTAGGCGACCTCGTCCGCCTCACCCGACACATTGGCGTCCAACTGCGAAATTTCGGCCAAATCACGCAACACCTCGGCGCAATCGGTAGTCCAGCTTTCTTCCGATCCGGCGTAGCCGATGCCATACAGAAAGCCTTGGCACCAGCCGCTGAGCGCCTGCGCCCGCTCGGCCAGCGCGGCGCCGTCGTCCGGCAGGAACAACTCGAAGGAAAAATCGACCGCCTCCAGAAGCTTACGGGTTTCGTCGAAAAGCTCACGCAGGGTCGCCACCTCGCCTTCGCTGAGGTCGTCGCGGGTTTCATCAAAAACCCGCCATAGCCACTGCTCGCACTCCAGCCCGCCGTCGGCGCACAACATCCCCGCCAGCATGCCGTGGGCCTCGGCGGCGCTGAGCGCGGCGTCGTTGTGGAGCACGACATTCTCTACAGCTTGGTAAGAGGGTTTAAACATGGGTTTGCCTTGTGGACTGTTAGCTATTTAATTATGCTACCACCTTGGCCGGTCTGGCCGAAAGCCGTGCGGGGAACCGCCGCCCCGGCAACCTATCACCAAAAGTACAACGCAAACACGAAGCCCCTCATGAGTGAAACGAAATCGCCGATCAAAGTCCATCTCCTTGGCAAAGAATATCCCATCGTCTGCCCGCAAAACGAGGAGCACGACCTGCTGATCGCCGCCCGCTACTTGGATGACAACATGCGCCAGATCCGCGACACCGGGCGCGTGTTCGGCACCGAGCGCATCGCGGTGATGGCGGCGCTCAACATCGCCCATGAGCTGATCCAAATGCAACAGCAGAACCGGGCACTCGCCGCCACACGAGACAAGCCCGGAGCCGCCGCAGGCGCGGAATAGTCACATTTTTCGCCGTTGCCGGTTGCGCTCCGTGCGCAACCCAGTAGAATAGCCTCGGGTATTCCCTGCGGCGTTCGAAGCATGCTGGGTTGTTTCTTGAGCCTAATTCTTAACCCCGGGAACGCACCGGCCTCCGATGTGCGCAAGTCTGCCTTGAGCGGAAAGCCTGATTCGCGGCCAACAGTTCCCACCTGAACCTACGGTTCAAGGGCGAAAGCGAGTTACGGCGCAGGCGGGGAATACTCCTCCAAACCAGGGCCAACGCCCGCCCTCCCCTCGGACTTCATCCCGCCCCGCAGCCACCAAGGCTCGCTTTCCTGCCGTCAAAATCCACCGAGAGATCCCATGAAACACTGGCTGATGAAATCCGAACCCAGCGAATTTGGCATTGACGATCTGGAGCGGCGGCCCGGCCAGACCGAGCATTGGGACGGCGTGCGCAACTACCAGGTGCGCAATATGATGCGCGACGACATGAACGTCGGCGACCTGGCGTTTTTCTACCACTCCAACTGCGACGCCCCCGGCATCGTCGGCATCGCCGAAATCGTCCGCGCCGCCTACCCCGACCACACCGCCTTCGACCCGGAAAACCAGCATTTCGACCTGTCCAGCGACCCGGCGAAGCCGCGCTGGCTGATGGTGGACGTGCGCTTCGCGCGCAAGCTCCGGCGCACCATCACGCTGGCCGAACTCAAGGCCATGCCGCAACTGCAAGACTGGGCGCTGCTGCGCCGGGGCAACCGGCTGTCGGTGGTGCCGGTGGAAGAGGCGATGTGGGACGCCATCCTCGCTGTCGAGTAGGCACGTTTGGGCATGAAAAACCCCCGGGCCGAAGATCCGGCGCGGGGGCGCAAAAACTCGCGGAAAAGCCTTGTAAGGCTTATTTCTTCTTTTTCGCGGCCAGGTCGTTCAGGAAAGCAAACAGGTTATCGATGTTTTCGACAACTTTAGGTTTGTCCTTGTGTGCGGGCATCGTGCCTTTGCCTTCCAAGACGATCTTGGTGAATTCCTCTTTGTTGGCCAGCTTCGCGCTGGCGACCAGGCTAGGGAACGCCGCAAAGCCTTCGGCGGTCGGGCCATGGCAGGTCTGGCAACCCTCACGCTGGTAGATCTTTTGACCGGCAGCAATCGCCGCCTCGTCCGCAAACGCCAACTGCGCGGTTCCGCCCAGCAAAGCGCCTGCGACGATGGCGCTGATCATGGAAAATTTCTTCATTATTCTTTCCTCAAATTCGTAAACCGTGGATGGGAAGTGCCGGCGCAAAACCTTCGGCTTCCCTTACGGCCGCAACCGGCTTCCCTGACATTCCGCCGCACTTCATGCGGACTGCGAAATTATAGTATCGCCCCGCGTTCCGCGCCAATGCCATCTTCGGCGGCGGCCGCGCGCATGAAATTTTCCCAAGCCAACGCGCCAAGCCGCCAATGCTAAAATGCCCGCTCCCACCACCTACAAAACCCAAGACCATGACCCATCCGCAGCCCCGCAACCCCCTGCACGGACTCACGCTCGAAGCCATCCTGACCCGGCTGGTCGAACAATATGGCTGGGACGGGCTGGGCCAGTTGATCCCGGTCAACTGCTTCACCCACGAACCCAGCCTCAAATCCAGCCTGAAATTCCTGCGCGCCACGCCTTGGGCCAGAAAAAAGCTTGAAGACCTCTACCTAAGCCAACGGCCCCAAACCGGCGAATAACCCATGCCCACGCGCAACACCCCCACGGTCGCCATCATCGGCGGCGGGCCGGCCGGCCTGATGGCGGCGGAAACCCTGGCCGCAAACGGCATCCAGGCCGACGTCTATGACGCCATGCCTTCGGTCGGCCGCAAATTTCTGCTGGCCGGCAAAGGCGGGCTGAACCTCACCCACGCCGAACCCTACGCCGACTTCCTCGCCCGCTACGGCGACCGCCAACCCGAACTGCAAGCCGCGCTGGACGCCTTCCGTCCAAACGATTTGCGCGACTGGGCCTGGGATTTGGGCGTGCCGACGTTCATCGGCAGTTCCGGTCGGGTGTTTCCGGTCAGCCAAAAAGCCGCACCGTTGTTGCGCGCCTGGCTGCGCCGCCTGCGCGAAGCCGGTGTGCACTTCCACATGCGCCACCGCTGGCAGGGCTTCACAGCCGACGGCGGCCTGCGCTTCGATACCCCGCAAGGCTCGCAGACCGTCCGCGCCGATACGGCGATACTGGCCTTGGGCGGCGGCAGTTGGCCGCAATTGGGCAGCGACGGTGCCTGGGCCGGGCTGCTGGCCGGGCAAGGCGTCGCCGTTGAACCGCTGCGCCCGGCCAATTGCGGCTTCGATTGCTCGTGGAGCGAATATTTCCACCGCCGCCACGCCGGCCAACCGGTCAAGCCCGTCGCCATCACTTACGCCGACGCCGACGGCCAAGCCCGGCAGCGCCTCGGCGAATTCATCATCACTGCGACCGGCGTCGAGGGCAGCTTGGTCTACGCACTGTCCGCCCCCTTGCGCGAACAAATCGCCGCGCAAGGCGCGGCGCTAATTTATTTGGATCTGGCCCCAGGCCGCGACGGGGCGGCGCTCCAAACCGCACTGGGCGAGCCACGCGGCTCGGCCTCCATGGCAAAGCACTTGCAACGCCGGGCCAGCCTCAGTGCCGCCAAAGTCGGCCTGCTGCGCGAACTGGCCGCACCGGAAGATTTCACCGACCCCGCCCGCTTGGCGTCCGCCATCAAAGCCCTGCCGTTGCGCCTCAACGCCACTAGGCCCTTGGCGGAAGCCATCAGCAGCGCCGGCGGCGTCGCCTTTGCGGGATTGGACGGCCAACTGATGATCCGCAGCCTGCCCGGCGTGTTCTGCGCCGGAGAAATGCTCGACTGGGAAGCTCCGACCGGCGGCTATCTGCTCACTGCCTGCTTCGCCACTGGCAAGGCGGCGGGCTTGGGCGCGCTGGCTTGGCTGGCGGCGCAAGGCTACCCGGCAAAAAGTGCGTGATATGCAGATAAAACCGAGCCATATGCCGCACTATTGCCTGGATGCTTCGGGCAATCTTCCGCCGTCGCCATGGTAATCAATGCTTTAGGCTATTGGCACAGGGATTGTAATGAATATAAGCGTCCACTGTTGGACGCCACATTCAACCAACCTCGCATCCACTGAAAAGGGTAGCCGCCATGAGCATTCCAAAAGCCGCCAGAGCCAACGCAAACATCGACGTCACCAGCGCGTTGCTGCTGGGGACGGGGCTGGCCTTCGCCTCGCTGATCCTGGTGCCGGCCCTGGCCGCGCAGATAGGCTTAAGCTCCAGCCTCACCGGCGCCCTGCGCATCGCCTTGATGAAGGCATCCCACCGCGCCATCGGCAAATCCACCGGCGGCGAAGAGGGCGAGGCCGAACCCGTCTGCGCAAGCTGCCATTGAAGGTGGGCGGGGTCAGCGCGTTGATTAGGCCGACGCGCAAACTGTCCCGCCTTAATCGTCGGCCCACCCATTCCGCCCCCGCGCCTTTTGTTCCTCGAATACGCAGCGATAGCTGAACTACATCGGCCATTTTGTGCGGACGCCCCACTGCGTCACACAACAAAAAAGGCCGCAGAAGCGGCCTTTTTTGATGGGTTTGAAAAAACTGCCCCAGCGGCAATGCTGTTAGGGTCGCCCGTCCACCGCTCCTTCCTTCTCCGGCGGCATCAAGTCGGCGCGGCTGACGCCGAGCTTGAGCGCCAAGGCGCTGGCGACATAGATGGAGGAGTAGGTGCCGACGACGATGCCGACAATCAGCGCCAACGCGAAGTTGTGGATGACCGGGCCGCCGAACAAGGCCATCGCCAGCACGGACAGAAAAGTCAAAAACGAGGTCATCAAGGTTCGCGTCAGTGTCTCGTTGATCGAGATGTTCATTACTTCGACGACTTCGCCCCGCCGCAGCTTGCGGAAGTTTTCGCGGATGCGGTCGAACACGACGATGGTGTCATTGAGCGAGTAGCCCATGATGGTCAGCACCGCCGCCAAGACGCTGAGGTCGAACTCCAGCTGAAATACTGAAAACACACCCAGCATCATCACCACGTCGTGCAACGTCGCCAAAATCGCGCCCAACGCGAAACGGTACTCGAAGCGCAGCGCGACATAGATCAAAATACCGATGGAGGCGTACAGCAGCGCCAAGGCGCTGTCTTGCACCAAGTCGTCGCCCACCTGTGCGCCGACGAATTCGATGCGGTGCAGTTCCGCCGGGTTGGCGGGGTCTTTGTTGACATCCGCAAGGACACGGTTCTTCAACTCCTCGCCTTTCAGGTCTTTTTGTGGTGCCAAGCGGATCAACACGTCGCGGGTGGTGCCGAACAATTGCACCATCGGATTGCTGAAGCCATCGCCCTCCAAGCTGTCGCGCAGTTGGTTGATGTCCACTGGGGTTTTGTATTGCACTTCGACGACCGTGCCGCCAGTGAAATCGATGGCGAAGTTCAGCCCCTGCGCGGCCAGCGAGACGATGGCGGCGATGCTGAGGATGACCGACGCCCAAACCGCAATGTGGCGTTTGCCGAGGAAGTCAATCTTATACAGGCGCGGGGCGGCTTCTTTCGTGGTGTTGGTAGCATTCATAAGTTTCCCCTCAAATCCAAAGTTTGACGCCGCGCCGCTCGCCGTACATCCAGTTGACCATCATGCGGGTGCAGGTCACGGCGGTGAACAGCGAACTGATGATGCCGATGGTCAAGGTCACGGCGAAGCCTTTCACCGGCCCGGAGCCGATGCCGAACAGCATGATCGCCGCCAGCAGGTTGGTGATGTGCGAGTCGAAAATGGTCGCAAACGCCCGGTCGAAGCCGGCGTATATCGCCGCCTGCGGCGAGTTGCCGTTGCGTAGTTCTTCTTTGATGCGCTCGTAAATCAGCACGTTGGCGTCCACCGCCATGCCCACGGTCAGCGTGAAGCCGGCGATGCCGGGCAGGGTCAAGGTGGCCTGCAACATCGACAGCACGGCCATAATCAAGGCCATGTTGAAGAACAAAGTGATATTGGCGATGACGCCGAACACTTTGTAATAGACCAGCACGACGACGGCGACCAAGGCAAAGCCGATCAAGAAGGAGCGCTCGCCTTGCTCGATGTTTTCCTTGCCCAGCGACGGGCCGACAGTGCGTTCCTCGATGATGTCCACTGGCGCCGCCAACGCGCCGGCGCGCAGCAACAAGGCCAGATTGCGGGCTTCTTCGGTGGTGTCCAAACCGGTGATTTGGAAGCGCTTGCTGAAACGGTCGCGGATCGTGGCGACGTTGATGACCTCCTCCACCTTGCGCTTGCTGGACACTTTCTGGCCGTTGATTTCCTTGGTGTCGGTCTTGTTTTCGATGAACACCACGGCCATCGCCTTGCCGATGTTTTCTTTGGTGGTGTCGGCCATTTTCTTGGCACCGACGCCATTCAGGTTGATGAACACCGCCGCCGAACCAGACTGCGAATCCAGGCCGGAAGAGGCATCGACGACCTGGTCGCCGGTGACAATGATCTTGCGCTGCAACAGGATGGGCCGACCGCTGCGGTCGTTATACAGCTTCGCACCCAGCGGCGCCTTGCCGTCCGGGCCGATGGCGTGTTCGCTGTCCACTAAGCGAAACTCCAAGGTCGCCGTGGCGCCCAAGATTTCCTTGGCGCGGGCGGTGTCTTGCACGCCGGGCAGTTGCACGACGATGCGGTCTTCGCCCTGCTGCTGGATCACCGGCTCGGCCACGCCGTGTTCGTTGACGCGGTTGCGCAAGATGGTGATGTTTTGCGCGACGGCGTTTTTGCGCTTGTCGCGGATCTCGGCGTCGGACAGCCTAGCCACTATCATCAGGTCGGCCTCGGCAACTTCCAGCACGAGGCCGCGGTTTTCCTTTTTAATCACTTCGCGGGCTTGGGCCAAGGTCTGGGCGTCTTGGAATTTGACCTGGATCGCCGCCTTGTCGCGCTCGACCGACACGTAGCGGATTTTGTTTTCACGCAGGTTGGTGCGGATATCTTCGGCATAGCGCTCCTGCGCCTGCGCCACCGCCGCCTCCATGTCCACCTGCAACATGAAATGCACGCCGCCGCGCAAGTCCAACCCCAAATACATCGGCTGGGCGTTGATGGCGCGCAGCCAGCCGGGCGTCGCCGGGGCCAGATTGAGCGCCACGCTATAGGCGTTGCCCATGGCGTTTTTGAGCAACTCTTCTGCCTTGATCTGGCCGTCGGTGTCGTTGAAGCGCACCAAAATCCGCTTGTCGCTCAGTTCGACCGCCTTCGGCCTCAAGCCGCCGTCGCCGAGCAACTTCTCAACTTGCAGTTGCGTACTGGCGTCAATCTTAGCGTTGCGGCTGGGCGACAGTTGCACGGAAGGATCTTCGCCGAAAAAGTTGGGCAGCGAATAGACAATCCCAATGGTCAATACCGCCAAGATCAACAGATTTTTCCAAATGGGAAAATGGTTGCGCATGGTTCACAGCCTGTCTCATCGATTCAATTTAAAGTCCGCCAAAAATAGGCGGGCGTAGGCCAATGCCTATTTTTCGGTTCTTTTTCGGGCTTTATAAGTGCCCTTGGGCATCAAATGGGTGACCGAATGCTTTTGCACATTGATTTGCACGTTTTCGTTGACTTCCAACAACACAAAATTGTCGTCCACATCCACAATCCTGCCCAGCAACCCGCCGCTCGTGACCACTTCGACGCCTTTGGTCAGCGACTCCAAGAGCTTTTTCTGTTCCCTGCCGCGCTTCCATTGCGGCACGACAAACAATACGAAAAACACGCCGAGGATCAAAAAAGGGAACAAGCCCTCAAAAGCGGTGGGGGGCGGCACTTCGCCTGCGGCGAACGCGTCGGACATGAAGAAACTCATCGCTCAACCTCTTGGGTTTTCAAATGTTCAAAGCCGCGCATTATTGCACATCCGGGCTTGTTTTTCTGCGCTGCGCGTAAAAACTCTCGACAAACGCCGCCAGCGCACCCTGCCCGATAGCCTCCCGCAGGCCAGCCATAAGCTCTTGATAATAGTAAAGGTTGTGGATGGTGTTCAAGCGCGGGCCGAGCATTTCGCCGCATTTGTCGAGATGGCGCAGATAGGCGCGGCTATAGTTCTGGCAGGTGTAGCAGCCGCAGGACTCGTCCAGCGGGCGGGTGTCTTGCTGGTATTGGCTGTTGCGGATGCGGATGACACCGTGGCGGGTGAACAAATGGCCGTTGCGGGCGTTGCGGGTGGGCATCACACAATCAAACATGTCCACGCCCATACAGACCGCCTCGACAATGTCCTCCGGCGTGCCGACTCCCATCAGATAACGCGGCCGCTCGACGGGCAGACGCGACAACACCGTTTGCAAAACCCGCTGGCGATCCTCTTTCGGCTCGCCCACCGACAAGCCGCCGATGGCGTAGCCGTCAAACCCGATGTTTAACAACCCTTCCGCCGACTCCCGCCGCAAGTCGTCGTAAACGCCGCCTTGGACGATGCCGAACAGCGCGGAAGAGTTATCGCCGTGGGCCTGTTTGCTGCGCGCGGCCCAGCGCAGCGAAAGCTCCATGGATGCCCGCGCCTCCCCGTAAGTCGCAGGATACGGGGTGCATTCGTCGAAAATCATGACAATATCGGAGCCCAGCACCCGCTGCACTGCCATGGACTCCTCCGGCCCCATGAAGATCGGACTGCCGTCCACCGGCGAGCGGAATTGCACGCCAGCCTCGGTGATTTTGCGCATCGCCCCCAGGCTGAACACCTGAAAGCCGCCGGAGTCGGTCAAAATCGGCCCATCCCAATGCATGAAGCCATGCAGTCCGCCATGGGCGCGGATGACATCCATACCTGGGCGCAACATCAAATGGAAAGTGTTGCCTAGGATAATTTCTGCCCCGATTGAGCGCAGTTCCTCAGTCGTCATTCCCTTAACCGTGCCATACGTGCCCACCGGCATGAAAGCAGGCGTCACGACTTTGCCCCGGGCAAAAGCCAATTCGCCAAGCCGGGCATTGCCGTCAGTTTTAGCTAGTGAGTATTCCATGACTTGCGCGTTTGGGCTATCAAAACAACGCTACGCGGCGACCGCTTCAGCGCCTATCTCGCCTATTGGCGTGGGAAAAAGCAAAACCAAGAGGTGTTTGCAGTGTTGGCAAGATGCGCCCGAATACGGAGACTTGGTGGGGTTGCCCCGCAAGCGCTGCCCAATACTGTTCAGCCTAAGCGCAATTCCCTGACTACTTTTAGGTTTTCGGGGCCACAGTCGCATAGGCCAGCGGAAAAAAAATGCTCATTTTTCGGGTTTGTTTAGCTGATTTGAAATAAGCATCATTTATAAACTCAGGAGTAGCCTCAACCACATCGCAAAACCCTCTGCTGGCAAGGAAATCGCCAATGCATCCTTGTTTTATGCCAAAGATATAGGGTTCCCCTATATTCGACAAAACCTTCTTTAGCTTGCTAAGCTCAACCGAATCGCAATCATCAGTCAACACTGAATCAAGCGCATAGTCAAATATGATTGAAGAACCTTTTCCCGAGTTGTCGCGCACAAACCTTAAAGTTTCATCAATGGCCTCAGACGAAATAAAGTAGGTCACACCTTCCCAAATAAACAGCGTTTTCAATGCCTTATCATAGCCGAAATCATAAAGCTTCCGTTCAAGCTTGTCGCTACCAAAATCAATAGGCACATAAGTCACATGCGTGGGCAAACACCCGAGTAGTTTGGCAAGTTTGAGTTTTTTGACGATTTGCGTAGCCAGACAGTCAATTTCAAAAACTTTGACTTTTTCCTTTACCCCATCGATCCGGTATGCCCTAGAATCATAGCCAGCACCCAGTATTACCATTTGTTCTATTCCATTTTCAACGCACTGCTTGACATAATCGTCAATGAATCGGGTTCTGGCGATGCTCTGCGCCACATCCTCCGGGAACCCTCTTTCCGCAAGCAGCCAAAAAATAGGTTGGACAAGAGGGCCAAGCCTGCACAACAACTTAAAGCCGGTACGCAAAAAGTGCATGGCGATTGGATCATAGCAAACGCGCTGTTCATCAGGCCTCAGCGACTCAACAGCGCGGTAATAGGCAACAACCTCAGCAGTGTAACTGGGCTTTCCACTTTTCATCGGAAACTAAGGCCATCTAATGTCATATCTGTAATTGAAAAAAGGCAACACTCTAACCATTGAGTACAACATTGACAATAAAGCAAGTGTCAAAAACCATGACGCCATCAATCGGCAGATTTAGCTTTTTGAACAAAGCAGAGATGCTTTCTGGATTATGGTAAGGGATCGATTCAGACACCGCCTCAATCAGCTCTTCGGCATTGTCTGAGGATTTTAGTATCATACTCAAATTTTGCGACAAAATACGCTCTTTTTGGGGCAGGAACAATTGCAGCTTTGCCAACTCAAATATAGCCCCACACAAGCCGACATTCGCTTGTTGCCTAATTAAAGAGACTAAGGCACTAGGCTCAAGCCTGCTCATCTCAAAAAGCTTTCTATGCCGCATCACTCCATTCTCTGTGATGATGCCAATACGCCTCAGAAAATTTTCTGCCACCGGATGGACTTTATAAAACGAGACGATCAGCCTACCTCCTTGCTGCGTAACACGGATTGCCTCCTCCATGATGCAGCGAATTTCCTTCTCATCGTTCAGAAAATCGACCACCCCCGTTGCGATTATTGATGTACCATAACTAGCATCCGCAAGAGGCAGATATCTCCCATTAGTGTGCAGCAGATCAATCGCCCTCCGTTGCTTGGCCAATTTGACCATTTCAGCAGAAGAATCGACACCGTCTGCAATCAGCCCCTTTTTGCGCAATTCATCAACCAGCAACCCTTGCCCGCCTCCAACCACCAAGACAGAGCCAGATATGCCCTTCAAAAGTATATTGATCGTCTGAATATCAAGGTGATTATTTTCCAGATGGCTTAAATGCGGAGCCCATGCATCCCAGAAACGTACAGTATTCGGCATAAAACAGGAGTCTCCGCTGCAGGAATTTGTGTCAGTTTTCAAAAGAAGCAAAAAAAAGTCGGAAGCAGCTTGCCTCCGACATTTTTAAGCATTTGGTGCGGATGGTCGGATTTGAACCGACACGACTTTCGTCACCACCCCCTCAAGATGGCGTGTCTACCAATTTCACCACATCCGCAGAAATTTTCACTTGTGGGCTGGTTGGCCTGGCTGCCCAGGCAAATCACTATTAGCTGGTGCTATTCCCTGCTTGCTACCTGCCTCTGGTATATTCAAAATGGCTTGCTCCGCCGCTGGTGCATCAAGTATATCGTGGCCTTTATTATCTTGCCTTGCGCCTAAATATGCAAGAAGTAAACTAGTCGAAAAAAACAAAGCTGCGAGGACCGCAGTGGTGCGGGACAGAAATGACGCCGTTCCGCGGGCACCAAACACTGTGTTGGATGCGCCGCCAAAACCCGCTCCCGCGTCTGCTCCCCGCCCCTGCTGGAGCAAAACCATGCCGATGATGGCAAGCGCCACGATAACATGAAAAACAATAAGTACCTGTTGAAACATGACCACCTTTATGCTGAATGACAGATCTTTAGGAACGAACTTGCGTCTAATGAAGCGCCGCCGATAAGTCCGCCATCAATGTCAGGCATTGAAAACAACGCTTCTGCGTTGTCGGGCTTGACACTGCCGCCGTAAATAATTCGCAGCTTTTCCGCAACAACGGCATCCAAACCGGCCACTTGCGAACGGATCCAGGCATGAACCTCTTGCGCCTGTTCGGTACTCGCAGTCTTGCCCGTGCCGATAGCCCAGACTGGCTCATAAGCGATGACCGCACTTGCTAAAGAAGAAACGCCAGCGGTTTCTAGAACAGCGTCTAGCTGTTCCCCAATGACATCGAAGGTGCGCCCCGATTCGCGCTCCTCCAAGGTTTCGCCAATGCACAAAATTGGGATCAGTCCATGTTCGATAGCTTTATAATAGCGCTTGGCCACCAGTAGATTGGACTCACCATAGAGCGCTCGGCGCTCGGAGTGTCCAACGATGGCCAAGGAACAACCGAACTCCTTAAGCAAGGGCGCGGAAACTTCGCCGGTAAATGCGCCCTCGTCTTGATCGGCCACGTTCTGAGACCCCAAGAACACCGTGCCCCCCTTGAGGATCTCGGCGACATCTGGGATGTGTACAAAGGGCGGGCAGACGCCAACGTCAGAACTATGTCCAACGCCCTCGCCCAGACCCGTCATGATCCCTACCATCAAAGCCCGTGACTTTTCGCGGCTACCATTCATTTTCCAGTTGCCCACCACTAAAGAACGACGCATGTCAATGACCCCCCCGTAAAAGGCAAACATTCTATACGGTGAGACGGCGCAAAGCAATCACCCAGATCGCCTGTGATCACGAAGTGCGCAAAGAGCTGCTCTAGCCCTTACGTTGAAGCGGATAAAGTAATATCATTCCAGATGTAGGTCGGCAGCAGCTTTTTTGCCTTGTCGTGGCGCGCAAAGCGCCGCTGGCCTATTTCGCCTTGCCCCTCGCCGCATCGCGGCACGAGTGGCGCAGCCCCTGCCAGTTGTGCGAGGGATCTCACAGCTACACTATAATGAAGGGGTTAAGGGCAGCCCTTTCAAAGTTAAAAGGGTAACCCATTGAATATCAACAGGAAAGTTTTTGGCAAAACGTAAAATCTTGCTTGCAAGCTATTGATTTTCTTAGACCACCTTGAAAGGAGCGGGGGTTCAGGAAGCAGCAAGAGCGCTGGCATCACCCAAAAATCGCTGGCATAGAAAAATGTCATTTTGCTATGCCCAACTTTTACAGCCTTTAATTCTGATAGGATTTACGCTTGATAATTGTGCTGGGGAGGTGGGTTTAATTGGTTTGCGAAATACTCCTGAGGCTGTTCCAGGCCACGAGTGGCGCGGCCTGCGGATGCCCGTGAGGAATGCCATAAATCAATTAAACCCACCTCCAGCGCCAGCACAATTATCAAGCGTAAGTCCTATAGGAACCACCTAGATACCTTCGTGGGCGGCTTTTTCTCGCTTTCTGCCGGATTGTGTAACCATAAAATACAAAAATTTCAATGAATTAGTATTGGAAACAACTGTAATGAGCAAAGCAGGAAAAACAATGGTTAGAAGCCTGTATCGGATTGCGGGCAATGCACTTTCCCCCCAAGGAGAAGCCGCTCGGTTGAGCATTCTTATATATCACCGTGTTCTGCCCAATATTGATGATCTGCTTCCTTATGAAGTAACCGCAGATGCGTTTGACAAGCAACTTGAAGTCTTAAAGAGCGCATTCAACGTATTGTCCCTGGGAGAAGCCGTTGATAGACTAAAATTGGGGACTCTTCCCCCCCGATCAGCCTGCATAACTTTCGACGATGGCTATGCTGATAATGCAACCATCGCTTTGCCTATTCTACAGCGCCACGGAATGCCTGCCACTTTTTTTATCGCATCCGCCTACATAAACGGAGGGATAATGTTTAATGACGTAATTATTCACGCTGTGAGGCACAGCCGAAGCGATTATGTCAACCTAAATCAGCTAGGGTTTGGCGAATTTGCCTTAAATACACCTTCAGCCAAGCGCCTAGCCATTAGCAGGATTCTTTTCAAGCTTCGATATGAAACGCCGCCAGAACTAAGAGAGGACACAGCCAATGAACTAGCCAAATTGGCATCGGACGCACCATGCCCAACTGACTTGATGATGGGTACACGCCAACTTCTGGAAATGGCAAACGCTGGAATGGAAATCGGCGGACACACTCTGCGCCACCCCATACTGGCGCGGCTTAGCCTTGGTAATGCGCGGCGTGAAATCGCTGACGGTAAGGACTACTTGGAAGCTCTACTCGGAATCAAACTAAATTTTTTTGCTTACCCCAATGGTCGCCCTGGGGTGGACTATACACTTGAACAAGCCGAACTCATCCCTCTGCTTGGATTTGCCGCAGCATTGACCACATCGCACGGCACGGCCAGCCAAAACAATTGCTTATTTGAGCTGCCGCGTTTCACGCCACATTCACTTAACAGCCAGCATTTCGTTCCTGCGCTTCTAAAAAACATAATGTTTTCACGCTTTAATATTCACTAAGGAATTTGACAAAAAGTACTCTTGCATGATAGCATTAAGACCGCAACTAGACCCCTTTTTTGAAAAGCCGCAAATATTAAACAAATTCATTTTAAATGAACTTTAACAAATTTCGATATCTATATGCCAGAGAGCGCTGCATGCCTTTAAATTGGATTGCAGCCTGCCAAAACACAAGAAGCGCCTTAGTTCGGATCCCACAGCATAAATCCGCCGAAACTGTCGTGTGTTGGCTTAAGTTCCTGTGCAAATTAAATATTACACAAAACAATATCTTATCTGTCATTTTTTACAAAATTATAAATCTTCAAGTGCTTGATTTATAGATATTTTTCCGCCAATAAAAAGCTTTAGTTACTTAGCTATTACATTTTATTTAGTAGAATATTTTTTGTGCATACGCACTTAATTATCAGCCAAAGCAAAAATTACCCATAACTTTTTGGAAAGAATTCAAACAACAATGCTTCAAAACACCATTATCCAGATTCTTTCTAATTGTTTAAACCTTGGTGACCGTTCAGTGGCTTTAGAGACATCAAGCCCTCTTATTGGAGCCATGCCTGAATTGGATTCGATAGCTGTGGTGGGGATAATTGCCGCACTCGAGGATCACTTTGAGATAACAATATATGACGATGAGATTACCGCAGAAAGTTTTCAGACCGTAGGCACTCTGGTTGCGTTTGTCGATCACAAGCTCCACGAACAATGACAACAAATAGCACTGCATTAGATGCTTATATATTTGAAGCGTACAAATGGCTTTGTCAATCCAAATCTGTGTGCACTTTTTCTCAAATATAAGACTCCGTGCGATAGCATTGGCCCACAAAACCCGCTTAGGAAAGTTTTGGCAGTATTATTTATGGGCAAAGTTACGATAAGAAGCAGCATTCATAAGCTTGAGCAAATACAAGCACATATGAAGACAGCCCCTCTACTTGGAAACTTTTCGATAAATTCAGAGAATGACGCATTTTCTATCGGCAGATGTCTTTTCATCATATACTGGATTTAAATGATGAGAGTTCTGACTGGCAGACAGTGGTTTTGCAAATGGCGAATAGCCATTGTGATCTGCTTTAGTCTTATTGTAATGCCACCAGCCGATGCCTTGGAAATTGTTGTGAATCGCGAAGTTTCCACTAGCCAACTTAGCCGAGGGGAACTTCAGGCAATTTTTACCATGCGTGTGCGGGTATGGCCTGACGGGTTGCCTATCAAAGTATTTGTTTTAAGTGACAACACCTCCGAGCAATCCGAATTTGCAAAAAAGATATTGGACATTTTTCCGTACCAACTCCGCCGATATTGGGATCGCCTAGTCTTTTCAGGTACAGGGCAAGCGCCGATCGAACTGGCTTCCCCAGGAGAAATGTACAATCGCATCGCTACTACCCCAGGAGCCATCGGCTATCTCACAGCGGACTATATTGGCAATCAAGTGCGCATCATTAAGGTGAATAACCCATGAAAGGCGTCCTTAGCATATTCTGGAAATTCACCGCGTTCAGCCTTATTATGCAATGGACAAATGTTGGTCTAGCAGATGTTTCAGCCACCACCCCTAGCTTGGAGGACGCCAATGTTTCACCAGCAGCGCCCCATGATTTTCCGTGGAAACTCCCCAAAGCCATTGCCAATTGGCGCTTGCCTGATAGCGTTCAAATACACGGCTTCGCATCACAAAGCTACATTTTTACCAGCGGCAATGAGTTTTTCGGCCATAGCACAAACACAGGCTCCCTTGATTTCACAGAGATGGGCATCAACGGATCTTGGCGGCCATTGTCGCAGCTACAGACCTCTCTGCAAATTGTCTATCGCAGGGCAGGTCGCACAGATAACAGCGATCTGAGAATAGATTTTGGGTTTCTGGACTATAGTTTTATCTCAGATGTGGACACTCTTATCGGGGTTCGCATGGGGCGCGTAGTTACACCTCTAGGTATTTACAACGACACGCGCGACATGCCATTTACTCGGCCAAGCATTTTTCTTCCCCAATCGATTTACTTTGACGTTAATCGAAATTTTGCCCTTTCTGGAGATGGTGTTCAGTTCTATGGCGAGTACCGAAGCAAGATAGGAGATTTTTTCTTGCATGCCAATGGCTTCTATCCTAGAACTAACGACCCCGATCTTAAAGATACCATATCAGGGTCTTTACCAGGATACATGCGTGAAGAGCCATCGTGGGTAACCCGCTTGATATACGAGTGGGGGGCTGGAAAAATACGGCTAGGTGTCACTGGAGGACAGTTCAATGCAAAATACGTCCCGGAGGGAGGTGAAAATAATTATGAGCCTGGCGCCTTCAGATTCTCGCCTATTTTGTTTTCGGCGCAATACAATGCAGAAAACTGGAGCTTAACCAGTGAATATGCGATACGGAGTTCATCCCTAAATCATTTTGGGCCACGGCTTCCCGACACGACCATCCATGGCGAAAGTTATTATGTGCAAGGCAGCTACCGCTTTATTGAGTCCCTTGAGTGGTTTTTACGATACGACGCGCTGTATTGGGACAAATCCGACCGGAGCGGCAAAGAACTTGCCGATGCCACTGGACTTTCTGCCCACAGGCAATTTGCTAAAGACATAACTACTGGCATTAGGTGGGATATTTCCCCGTCCTTCATGGCTCGCTTAGAATATCATTACATCAATGGAACGGGTTGGATATCGCATTTGGAAAACATAGACAGCGAAGCCTCGCAGCATTGGAGCATGTTCGCAATGTCTGTGAGCTTTCGCTTTTAGGCGCGTAAGTGCCTATGCACAAAAAATATTCT
>JBJSYU010000442.1:0-5232 GCA_046089945.1 Candidatus Methylumidiphilus sp. | reverse complement strand
GGGCGCAGGCAAAGCCGGCCCTTGGCGGTGACAGCGGACAGCGACCCGGCCGAGGCGGGCGACGAGCCGGTGTTGATTGCCCGCCAAAGCGGCTGCCCGGTGTCAGTGTTTCCGCGCCGCGCCGAGGCCGGGCGGGCGCTGCTGGCGGCGGAAGGCTGCGATATTGTGATCGCCGACGACGGCTTGCAGCATTACGCCTTGGCGCGGGATGTGGAAATCGCCGTCGTCGATGGCGAACGCCGCTTCGGCAATGGCTGGTGCCTGCCCGCCGGGCCGTTGCGCGAGCCGGTCGGGCGCTTGGGCGAGGTCGATTTGGTGGTGTGCCGGGGCGGCGCGGCGGCGGCGGGTGAATATGCGCTGCGCTTGAGTTTGGATAATGCGGTGAATCTGCGCGACGCCGGCCTGACCCGGCCATTGGCCGATTTCGCCGCCATCCAAGCCTTATATGCCCTGGCCGGCATCGCCCACCCGGAGCGCTTTTTCGCGGACTTGCGGGCGGCGGGCCTGGCGTTTACGGCGCGGGCGTTTGCCGACCACCATCACTACACCCCCGAAGATTTGAATATTGGCGACGCCGCCGCGATCCTAATGACGGAAAAGGACGGCGTAAAATGCCGGGCTTTTGCCGACGGGCGGCTATGGGCCGTGCCGCAGCGGGCGGAATTGCCGCCCGCCTTCGGCGAGAAATTACTGCAACTACTGAAAGGCTAAACGCGATGGACAAAAAACTACTCGAAATCCTGGTCTGCCCTGTGTGCAAAGGCGATTTGATCTACAAGCCCGAAGCGCAGGAATTGATCTGCAAGGCCGACCGGCTGGCTTACCCGATCCGCGACGGCATCCCGGTGATGCTGGACAATGAGGCCCGCCGCATCAGCCTAGAAGAATACGACGCGCTGCCGCACACGCCGAACCTGGGCTTTGCCGACTGATGGTCGATTTTAAAGTCGCCATTCCCGCCCGCCTAGGCGCCAGCCGCCTGCCGGGCAAGCCCTTGCTGGACATCGCCGGCAAGCCGATGATCGTCCATGTCTGCGAACGCGGGCTGGAGGCCGGGGCCAGCGAGGTGGTGGTCGCCACGGATGACGAGCGCATCGTGCAGGCGGTGGCGGGTTTGCCGGTGCGGGCGGTGCTGACCCGCGCCGACCATCAAAGCGGCACCACCCGCATCACCGAAGCCGCCGAAATACTCGGCTGGCCGGATGATATGCTAGTGGTTAATCTGCAAGGCGACGAGCCGCTGATTCCGCCGGATTTGAAGCGCCGCCTCGCCAGGCTGTTGGCCCGGCAAGATGTCGCCGAAGTCGCCACGCTGGCCGCGCCGATTGCCGACCGCGCCGAACTGTTCAACCCCAACGCGGTGAAAGTGGTGCTGGATCGTGACAGCCATGCCTTATATTTCAGCCGCGCGCCGATTCCTTGGCACCGTGATAGTTTCGCCGATGCCGACGCCAGTATGCCAACAGGGTTTCCGTGGCTGCGGCATATTGGCGTCTATGCCTATACAGTGGGGTTTCTGCGCCGCTATGTGGCGTGGCCGGCTTCGCCGCTGGAAGCCGTCGAATCGTTGGAGCAATTGCGCGTCTTGTGGATGGGCGAGAAAATCCTGGTCATGCCGGTGGACAGCGCACCGGAAGCCGGGGTGGACACCCATGAAGATTTGCTGCGCGTCAGGGAGCGCCTGGGCGGTTAAGGACGCTGTGATTAAGTGTTTGCTCCCTCCCCCTCGCAGGGGGAGGGGACTTATTCAGATATTTCTAACAATAACAACATCCACCCACCATCCAACCTGAAACTGAGGAGACCTGCATCATGAAACCCTGTGAAAATTGCGGCCCAATACAAGCCGAGCGTGAGCGCGTCGTGATTGGGGACGGCTATCGAGAAAGATCAACGCTGAATCAAATCGCCGGCGTGCTGCTGGTGTATGTGCCGATCATCACCCTGCCTTTTGTATTCTTAAGCGCCTGGGTGACCTATGCCCATTTGAAAATGGTCGGCGCCAAAAACATCCGGCCTTTCAAATCATTTTTGCCCGACCGCAAATCCCATCGTTATACCTTAAAAAACCAGATTGTCATGGAACCGGGCTATGGCCTCAGCCCGACGCAAACCAAGCTGTATTGGATATTGAACTGCACTTGGTACTGCCCGGTCAGCGTCGGCCTGTTTGAATGGCATGCCTATCTGGTGAAGCTGGTGGAAAACTGGTGGTGTCCGTTCCATCATGACCGCAAGAACGCACATTACCAAGACGGCGCGATAGACAAATCGTTTTGGCATATTTACCCAGAAGATGTCGTGAAACTCGACCCCGACGACCGTGACAACCCCATTTGGAACGCCAAAGCCGGGGAGCAAGTGGTGGAAATTGACGAGTAAGGACTTATAGCCGATAGGCCGCAAACAGAGTTTGCGGCCTAGCAATCGAACACCAAAGCCGCCGTAGTCAGGCTACTGACGCTCCCCACTCGATGGCGAAATCCGCCGCCACGCCTGAGTCGGCATCCAGCGCCGACGGTCAAATCTCTCGTTCCCACGCGCCGCGCTCATCGTTATGCACACGTGCGCCGAACCCCGCCATGCCGACCGGGTGCCGGAATCCAGCGTTCCAGCATGGCAAACTTTGAGTCTCCGCAATTCCCAAATCAAGCATTTGCGCAACCGGCTAGTGACCGTCCATGGCACTGGATTCCGGCTCCCGGCCGGAATGACGGCATTTGATCGTTCCCGCGCTCTGCACCCATCGTTATACACAAGTCAGCTCGTAAAGCGGCGGAACAACCCCGGAGGGGTTCAAGCCATTAGCCGGGGGTTGAGCGTCAGCGATACCCCCGGATGGCTTCCTGACCCACGACCCCGGAGGGGGCGCAGTCTTGCTTGATTGGCCGGATTGCTACGACCCCTCCGGGATCGCGGGGCTTTTTCCACATTGTCCGGGGGTGTCGCTTCGCTCAACCCCCGGCTAATCGCTGGCAACCCTCCGGGTTGCAAAGAACCGGCATCCACGAATTTGTTTATAACGACCATGGCAGTGACGCTGGAGCGTGGGAACGATCAAAATCAATTTTTCTTGCACTTTTTTCTCATACTGACATACAGTAAAGCCGCTCCCGTTGAACCACAAATTTTGCACCCCCTCTTTAATTCACGCCAAGAGGCACGTATGAGCAGCATTCCTAGCGGCTTTCCCCAAAAAATGATCGTCCTATTGTTGGCTACCCTGGCCGCGCCAAGCTGGGCGGCCACTGCCAATATCAACAGCGTCCAATTAAAAACCAACCCTGCCAGCGGCTATCAATACCTGTCGATTGTCGGCAGCGGTTTGAAAGACACTGGCAACACCGCCGTCACGCTGGGTGGCGCGGCGCTGGCGCTAGGCAGCCAAAGCGCCAGCACAGTGAATTTTTATTGCCCCAGCGACGGCGTGTCCAGAACTTGCCCCGTGGGTGATTGGAAAGTGCAAGTCACCACTTACACCAATGCCAGCCCGCCGGTCGCGGTGAGTTCTGTCGTGTGGAATTTGACGGTTGGCGCGGTTGGCGCGCAGGGTCCGCAAGGGCCGAAAGGTGACGCAGGGGCGGTCGGCCCCAAGGGCGACACCGGCGCGGCTGGCCCCAAAGGCGACGTCGGCCCGCAAGGCGCGAAGGGCGACGCTGGCGCAATAGGCCCACAAGGTGCCACCGGGCCAGTCGGTCTCGCATGGCAAGGCACATGGGCGATGGCCAAGGCTTATAAGGTCAACGACGCGGTGTATTTTTCCGGTGCCTCCTATCGCGCCGTGGTCGCCATCGCGGCGAACGGGGCGCAACCCAGCCCCAGCAAGACCACGCCTTGGACGCTCGTGGCTATGCAGGGTGCTGTCGGTGTCAAAGGCGACGCCGGTCCGGCGGGGGCGAAAGGCGACCCTGGGCCGCAAGGCTCCAAGGGCGATACCGGTACTGTCGGCGTCCAAGGCGCGACGGGTCCGCAAGGCAATCCCGGCCCGCAAGGCGCGAAGGGCGACACCGGCGCGGCTGGCGCACAAGGCCCGGCGGGCGTGGCAGGCTTGAACTGGCTGGGTAACTGGAATTTAGCGAGCGCCTACCAAATCAACGACGCGGTTTATTTCCAAGGCTCCTCATTCCGCGCCGTGGCTGCTATCCCGGCGAACGGGGCGCAGCCTGACACGGGCAGGTCTACACCTTGGGCGCTGCTTGCTTTGCAGGGGGCGCAAGGGAGTACTGGTTCCAAAGGCGACACGGGAGCGGTCGGGCCAACCGGATCGCAAGGGCCACAAGGACCGATTGGTCCAGCAGGGCCACAAGGCCCTGCTGGGCAGCTCACAGGTTATTGGTCACCTTCAGCGGCAGATTCGAGTTGTTTTTATTTATGCAGTATGGCGAAGATTAAGTCTGTAGCAGCAGCAGATTCAAATGGATACGTTTGTAAAGATCGAACAAATAAACCTAGTACATGGGAGTACGTTAATCCTTATACTTCTTTTCGTCATGCGTTTTGTGGATCAACAAATGAAGACGAGCTAAATTCTACGGCTCAGTGTTACTGTATCGCGCAGTAAGTGGTGTAGCCCGGATGGAGCCGAAGCGTGACGGGGTATGCCGCCAAACGAGCACGACGGGTTTTGTAAACCCGTCGCTGACGTTTTGTGCATCGGCGCGGACTTCAAACGTTTCGGTCGGGGTTATAAACCGCGACCGGCCCAGCCGGCCCAGCCCACGTAGGGCGGGTTAGGCGTGTCCCAGTGGCGTAGCCCGCATGGAGCGAAGCGGAATCGGGGTTTCCTAGTTTCGTGGCTCCGATCATCCCGGATTCCGCTGCGCTCCATCCGGGCTACTTCTCGTTGTTCTGGTTCCCAAGTTCTGCTTGGGAACCCAAGTCTTGGAAGCGCTGCTTCCCGATACTGTCCGAACTCCGGCAAGCAGAAGCTCTGCCAGATTGCATTCCCAAGTGGAGCTCTCATGGTTATACACACATTCGTGGATGCCGGTTCTTTGCAACCCGGAGGGTTGCCAGCGATTAGCCGGGGGTTGAGCGAAGCGACATCCCCGGACAATGCGGAAAAAGCCCCGCGACTCCGGAGGGGTCGCAGCAATCCGGCCAATCAAGCAAGACTGCGACCCCCCGGGGTCGTGGGCCAGGTAGCCTGCCATCCGGGGGTATCGCTGACGCGCAACCCCGGATAATGGCTTGAACCCCTCCGGGGTTGTTCCGCCGCTTTACGAGCTGACT
>JBJSYU010000441.1:0-2783 GCA_046089945.1 Candidatus Methylumidiphilus sp. | reverse complement strand
TGATGGGATTGATAGTGTTAATAGATGGCAAGCAATAGTCCCTGACCAGCATAATGATTGGATCAATCAACGAGATGATAACTTCAATGATTTCATGGTACTTGGGGCTAAAAAAAGCGATGTTAAATTAAAGTTGTTTGAAGTATTTTCTCTAGGCGCAACCACTAACAGAGACGCTTGGTGCTATAACTTATCTAAAAGAGATATTGCCACGAACATGGGCCGTATGATTGAATTTTTCAACAGCGAAATAATTAGATTTAAGCAGGATTATCCTAGCCTTTCTAGGCAGGATCGTGCAAGTAAAGTAGAAAAGTTCGTTGATAACGACCCTAAAAAAATTTGTTGGTCGCGCGGTCTTAGGCAGGAATTATCAAAAGGCAAGTTTTTATGCTTTGACAAAGGAAGTATTATAGCAAGTTTATACCGACCGTTTTCAAAGCAATGGCTGTATTTCAATCGCAATTTGAACGAATACCTTTATCAGATACCTCGCATCTTTCCAAATGCCGCGTCTGAAAATCGAATAATTTGCGTGTCTGGGGTTGGAGCAAGAAGTGGTTTCTCAACTTTGATTGTTGATGCCATTCCAAATCTTCATGCGCTAGACACCGGGCAATGCTTCCCCCTCTATCTCTACGAAGACCCAGAAGAAGAACCCACCGAAAAAACCCAAAACGCCGATTGGATCGACGAACCCGTCAAGCCCGAAAGCAAACGCCGCGATGCCATCACCGACGAAGGTTTAGCCCATTTCCAAGCCGCTTACCCAAACGAAGAAATCAGCAAGGAAGACCTGTTTTATTACGTCTATGGCCTGTTACATTCCCCCGATTACCGCGAACGCTACGCCGATAATCTCACCAAAGAATTGCCGCGTATTCCTGCCGTGAAGACCGCCGCCGACTTTTGGGCCTTTTCCAAAGCGGGGCGGGACTTAGCGCATTGGCATTTGAATTATGAAACCGTGGAGCCTTACCCGGTCACGCTCGAAACCACCGGCAAAACCCTCACCGCCGCCGACTATCGCGTCGAAAAAATGCGCTACGGCAAAGCCCTCACCCCGGCCCTCTCCCAAGGGGAGAGGGGGAAAGCAGGCAAAGACCTGACCACGCTGCACTACAACGACAAAATCACCCTGCGCGGCATTCCGTTAGAGGCTTACGAGTATGTGGTGAACGGCAAGCCCGCGCTGGATTGGGTCGTCGAACGCCAAGGCGTGAAAGTGGACAAAGACAGCGGCATCGTCAACGACGCCAACGATTGGGCAATAGAAACCATGAACAACCCGCGCTATCCGCTGGAATTATTCCAGCGCGTCATTACCGTGAGCTTGGAAACCCTCAAAATCGTCAAGGCACTGCCCGCTTTGGCGATTTGAACCGAACCAACCACGCCTAGCCCGACGGGGCGAATAGCGGCAAACCCTTGAATTAGACGCGCAAACGATGGTGAAACTCACAATGGAGAAGATACCCACCGGCTTCAGCATGATGACAAGTTGCCGGGTGATTCAAAAATCAAAGCATACATGCATGCTCCCAAAATATTCTGGCCTTTTGTAGTCGTTGAATGGCCTATGCTTCGGAAAGTGCTAAACGTTGACCCACCCAAAACATAGGGGCAAAGGGCATTGCGCATCAAACATATGGAACTGCTGGACTTGAATCGCTTCCTGTTGATTACGATAAGCTAAAAAAGCAGTTGGTCGAAACGAAAACAGCTTTGAGAGCAGCGAAGGCCGAAATTGCCCAGCTTCGGTCTCGCCTGAATGAGTTGGAGGCGGCAGAGGCTCACCGACTAGCGGTCAACAGGCTTAAAGGGAAAAGGGAGCCAAAGACGTAAAATTTTTTGTACACGCTGCAAAAGAAGTTTTGCAGTGGGCCTTGTGTACAGGAACATCTTTCCTGTGACTAGCGGGACGGCCCGCTGGCGTGTACACAAGAGGCAACACGATGACTGCTTTATATGATCTACCTATGGAAGGCTACTCGCGCCTTTCTCAAATCTTGGGCAAGCCACAAGCGGAGCCGCCTATCCCTCCCCTCATTCCCGTTGAAAAATCGACGTGGTACGACGGCATCAAAACGGGCCGCTTTCCCGCGCCGGTTTACTGTGGTCGTTCGGCCCTGTGGAAAAATCGTGACCTCATCGCATTGATGGAACGATTAGAAAAAGGGGAGTTGGCCCAGATTGCACAGGGAAGGGGCCGCGTATGAGCAACCTAAAGCTTACTACCGAAGAAAAAATAATCCAGACTGACCAGATAGAAGAATTGCTAGGCATATATGCCCTGGTTGCCAAGTGTGCGGCACGAGTAAATGTATCCACAAGCTACCTCGATTCTCCTGAAAGGATGGCTTTGCAAGGCGGATATGACAAACTCTGCGCTGAACTGGATTCGGCGCTTATCAGTGTCTTCCGAAGCCGTGCGGTTGTACAGGGTCAGATTTCGCCTTATCAAACCCTTGAAGACCTACGCGCCGATACGCTTGCCATTGACGAAAAGCTCAAAGAAGTCGGCGAAGTGATTGCAATGAGCAAGACGGGCTGCGATATGCTTTTTTCTTTACGTCTGATGCTGATTTCAGCGCACAGAACATTTGAGCGCATTGTTACTTCGCCGAGTTTCCGCTGGAAAATTGGTGCGGGCGGTGATCGACAGCGCCGTGTTTGATGGCGAGCGGCTGGATTTCGTCGGCAGGCCGGTGGTTGGGCCGGGGCTGGCGTATTCGGCACCGCAGGCGGCTTACCACGCGGGTGTCCAGATACCCGCCCGCGTG
>JBJSYU010000440.1:0-3025 GCA_046089945.1 Candidatus Methylumidiphilus sp. | reverse complement strand
TTGCATGCCCGGTTAAGGAAGCCCTGATTAAGTTCCCTCGCTCCGTGGGGAGAGGGTTAGGGTGAGGGGCAAGCAATTAGTTTGTAAGACCCTCACCCCAACCCTCTCCCTGCGAGGGAGAGGGAGCTATAACTTAACCCTCTCCCTGCGAGTGAAAGGGCGCTATAACTTAATTCAAAGCCTCCTTTAGCTGATTCCGCCTGCGTGGTTGTGCGCCACAACCTAAAGTTTAGGTTTGGAGGACTTTGGAATAATAGCATTAAGTTACTCAAGCTGCGCCAGTGGGCTTAGTGCCGCAACTTGCGGGCGGCGGCGCGGTGTTTTGTGGAAACATCGCAGCCAAGCCCTGCCGCCTGTCGCAAATCTGACAATCCGCCCCGCCCCTACCCTGCCTGTGTTTTTTCCGACAATCGACCAGCCCCACCCGCCGACCGCAACCGCCCGCCGCGCCAAGCGTTGCGGCCCGGCCCTGCGCCATGGCACAAGCCGTGCTTTGGACTTCAAGCATACCGATTGAGACCCCGGCACAAGCCCATCGTGAAGCTTGCGCCGCCGTCCCCTGTGTCCGCCAACTGAGGAGAACCCGTGAGCGACTACCTGATGCTTTTGCTAGGCACTGCCCTGGTGAACAACGTGGTGCTGGTGAAGTTTCTAGGGCTGTGCCCGTTCATGGGCGTGTCGAAGAAACTCGACTCCGCCATCGGCATGGGCTTTGCGACCACGTTTGTGTTGACTTTGACGGCGGTGGCAAGCTGGTTCATCGAACATTTTTTGCTGACGCCCTTGGGCATCGGCTTCCTGCGCATCCTGTCGTTTATTTTGGTGATTGCCGCCGTGGTGCAGTTCACCGAGATGGTGGTGCGCAAGACCAGCCCGGTTTTATACCAAGTGCTGGGCATTTTCCTGCCGCTGATTACGACCAATTGCGCGGTGCTGGGCGTGGCGCTGCTGAACATCCAGCAGGAATACGATTTTCTGCACAGCGCGTTGTTTGGCTTTGGCTCGGCCTTGGGCTTCACGCTGGTGATGGTAATTTTCGCCGGCATCCGCGAGCGCATGGCGCTGATGGCGGTGCCGGAAGCCTTCGCCGGGGCGCCCATCGCGTTCATCACGGCGGGGATATTGTCGCTGGCGTTCATGGGTTTCGCCGGCTTGAACACGCATTGATTTGGGGAGGCTTTATGTACATTTTGTTTGCCGCCATTAGCCTTGCCGCCCTGGGGATGGGTTTCGGCTTTTTGCTGGGCGCCGCGTCGCGTTACTTCAAGGTCGAGGAGAACCCCTTAATCGATGAGATTGAGCGGATGATGCCCGGCTCGCAATGCGGGCAGTGCAATTATCCCGGTTGCCGCCCGGCCGCCGAGGCTTTGGTGGCCGGCGAGGCGCCGCCGACTTTGTGTCCGCCGGGCGGCAAGGCGCTGGCCGAGCAGTTGGCGAACAAGCTGTCCATCGATTTGGACTTGTCCGCGTTGAAAGACAGTGTGCCGCTGGTGGCGCGGGTGGATGAGTCCACTTGCATAGGCTGCGCCCGCTGCACCAAAGTCTGCCCCACCGACGCGCTAGTCGGCGCGCCGAAGATGATCCACGCGGTCGTCGCTGACGCCTGCATCGCCTGTGCCAAGTGCGTGGACGTCTGCCCGACCGAGTGCCTGAAAATGCATCCGGTCAAAGTCACGCTGCGCAACTGGCGCTGGCCGAAGCCGCAAGCGGCGTTGGCGGGAGCGTAAGGCCATGGCCCTGTTCGATATTTCCACGCTGTGGTCGCCTAGCATTCCGAAGATTCGCGGCGGTGTGCATCCTGAGCAACGCAAGGAAGCCACCGCCGACCATCCGATAGACCTGAATTTTCCGCTGCCGCCGATGCTGTATTTGGGCTTGCAGCAGCATGTCGGCCAACCCGCCGAGCCGGTGATCCAGGTCGGCGACCGCGTGTTGAAAGGCCAATTGCTGGCGGTCAGCCAAGGCATGATTTCCGCACCCGTCCATGCGCCGACTTCCGGCATCGTCACCGATATCATGGATTATCCGGCCGCCCATCCGTCGGCGCTGCCGACGCCGACACTGTTGCTGGAACCGGACGGCGAAGACCGCTGGATCGACAAGCCCGACGAAGTAGACCCGTTCAGCCTAGACCCGGAGGAAATCAGCCTGCGCGTCGGCGCGGCCGGCGTGGTCGGCTTGGGCGGCGCGGCGTTCCCGTCGAAGGTCAAGCTAAACCTCGGCCGGCGCACCCAAATTCAAACCCTGCTGATTAACGGCGGCGAATGCGAGCCGTACCTGACCTGCGACGACCGGCTGATGCGCGAACGCGCCACGCAGATTGTCGATGGCATTCTGATTATGCTGCACGGGCTGGGCTGCAATCAGGCCATTGTCGGCATCGAAGACAACAAGCCGGAAGCCTATCAAGCGATGTGCGCGGCGGCTGCTGCGATAGGTGCGGGCAAAGTGGAAATCGCGCTGGCGCCCTCGCTCTATCCGATGGGCTGGGACAAGCAATTGATCCGCTACCTGACCGGCAAAGAAGTCCCGGCGGGCGGACGCGCCACCGATGTCGGCGTGTTGATGCACAATGTCGGCACGGCGTATGCGGTGCAGCAAGCCATCCGCTATCGCAAACCATTGATTTCGCGTGTCATCACTGTCAGCGGCGGGGCGGTGGACGCCCCGCGCAACATCGACGCGCCGATAGGCACACCGTTGGCCAGCCTATTGGAATATTGCGGCTACCGCCCGCAAGACGCCGCCCGCTTTGTGATGGGCGGGCCGATGATGGGCGACGCGCTGCCGCATCCGAATGTGCCGCTGGTCAAAGGCGCCTGCGGCATCCTCGCCCTGACCCGCGCCGAGGTGAAAGCCTCCGACGCCAAATCCTGCATCCGCTGTTCGCGCTGCGTGACCGCCTGCCCGGTCGGCCTGCTGCCCTTGGAAATGATGAGCCGCATCCGCGAGAACAAGGCCAAGCAGGGCGAGCGCTCGCCGCGCGCCGAAGGCCAGGACGGCGAAGGCCAGCAGGCCCGCGGTC